>QHTW01000063.1 GCA_003220955.1 Gemmatimonadota bacterium
AGGGACACGGCCGGGAATATGAACCGGGCGGCGATCGACGCGAGGACGAAGCCCGCGAGGCCCAGATTCAGGAACGACACCAGGTTGACGTAGAAGAAGCCGACTGGCTCGCCGCGATGGAGCGGCAGCGCCTGAATGTTGAAGAGATACACCACGACCAGCACCGCGAGCAGGATCAGCTGGCTCCACTGCGTCGTGTCGCGGAAAAACAGTTTGATGTCCTTCAACACGAACTCCCGCTTCGCGACTGGCAGCCAGCCGAGCAGCGAGCCCACCGTCCAGCGCCACAAGGTGCCCCGAATGAAGCGCTCCGCACCTTCTTGCGCCTTCGTGAACCCCTGGGCGTACAGCGCCCGGTGCAGCACGGCGCCGAGCGTGACGAATGCGGCCGCGGTCGTCCAGAGGAGCATCAAGGGCAAGGGATCGATGCGGTGCTGCAGATATCCCATGACCGCCTGCGACGCCCACTCACTCGGCAAGAACGGCGACGTTGGGCCGCGCAGCAGAATGAGAAAGTCGAGCAGGTTACGGAACCCTTCGGGGCGCGCGAGCTGTTCGGGCCGAATCATCCGGAACAGGAGGATCACGCCGCCCGCGGCGCCCAGCGCGATGATCGACAGCAGATCGCGCGTGCGGCGTGCGGGGAAGATGTTCACCAGCACCAGCGTGACCGCGGAGCCCAGCACCGCGGGCAGAATCAGCATCGGCACGATCGCGAGCGTCGCGTACAACGCGAACAGCACCCCGCCCTTGTAGACGACGCCGTACGCCGCGAGGATCGGCACCACCATCAGCGCCACCATCCAGGACGAGTGCAGCAGCGTCTCACCGAGTTTGGCGAGGTACAACCGGAGCCAATCCACGGGCGCGGAAACGAGCAGATCGAGATCTTTCGCGAGGAAGAAGCTCGAGAGCGCCGTGATGACGTTCGAGAGTACCAGGATGGAGATGAAGGACAGCAGGATCAGGCCGAGAATCTTCCCGGGAATGAGCGGTCCCAGCTCCTCGACTTTCCGCAGATTTCGCAGTATCAGGTACAGCACGCCGAAGACGCCGGCCCAGAACGCCCCGCCGACGATGATCAGGATGACGAGTTTGCCGCTGCCACCCTTCGCCCGTTCCTCGCGCAGCCGCTGCAGCGCGGTGCGCCACTTCGGCTGCAGCACGTGGGCGAGCGACGGCTGCTTCATGCGCCGAGGACCTCGACCAAGTCCCGGACCTGGGCCCCGCCGGTGAGCTTGAGAAACAGCTCCTCGAGACTGGCGTCACCGGCCTTGTGCTGGCGGCGCACATCGCTGACCGTCCCGGCCGCGACGATTTTGCCGTGCTGGATGATGGCGATTTGATCGCACATCGCCTCCGCGACCTCGAGCGTGTGCGTGCTCATGAGCACGGTGCCACCGCGATCCACGAACTGCCGGAAGATGTCCTTGAGCAGTCGCGCCGCCTTGGGATCGAGTCCCACCATCGGCTCATCGACCACGATGCATTCGGGGCGGTGAATCAACGCGCTCGAGATGATGAGCTTCTGGCGCATGCCGTGGCTGTACGCCTCGACCAGCTCGTCCTTCCAGCTCGTGAGCTCGAACACTTCAAGCAGTTCAGCGATGCGGCGCTCGACGACGTCGCCTTGCTGGCCGTACAGTCCGGCCACGAACCGCAGGAACTCGGCACCGGTCAGCTTGTCGTAGACGAACGGCCGGTCGGGGATGAAACCCAGGCGCATCTTGGCGGCGAGCGGGTTCGCATGCACATCATCGCCGCCGAGCAGGACGCGGCCCTGCGTGGGTCGCAGGATGCCGGCGATCATCCGCAGCGTCGTCGTCTTGCCCGCGCCGTTCGGGCCGAGGCAGCCGTAGAGGACGCCGCGGGGGACGTGGAGGCTGATGTCGTCGACCGCAACGAAGCTGCCGTAGAGCTTGGTGAGATTCTCCAGGCGGATCATAGCACCTCGAGCTTCAGCCGCCCGATCAGCGGGACGAGCTCGGCCTGACGGGCGAGCCCGCCGACGGCGATCGGCAATCGTGACGCGTCGGCCGGAAATTGATCGAACGTGGGGTCCACGGCGATCCACTCGTGCAGGTACACCTCTGCCCAGGCGTGATAGTAGAAGCGCCCGTTGATGTAGATCAGGCCGGCCACGGTGCGGGACGGCAATCCGGCGGAGCGCGCGAGCGCCACGAACAGCGTCGTCGCCTCATTGCAATCACCGCTCCGCGTCTGCAGCACTTTCACCGCGCTCGGCACGCCTCCCTCCGTCGTCGCGCGCCGCAGGGAACGATGCACCCAATGCGCGAGCAACTCCGCGGCTCGCGCGGGACTGCGTTCACGCTCGATGATTTGACGGGCCTGTGCGGCGATCCAGGGGTGATGACTCTGAATCAACGGCTCGGGCGCGAGCCAGCGCGCCAAGGCGGTGTCCTGCGACGGCAGTCGATAGGGAGCGGCGTTCGTCTCGATCGCGCCTGCCCGGAGGATCTCGAGACTATCGCGGCCGTTCAGTCGCAACACCATGCGCGCGCGGGGCGGCGGGATGTCCTTCAACCCGGCGGCGAGGGCGGTCACCGGCACGATGTCTCCCACATCGGGCGCGGCACTGCTGCGCGCGACGCGCGCGGTGTCGCGATGCTTGAAGTTTTCGTACACGATCTCAAAGGCGGCGCGCTCCATCGCGAATCCCGGTTGGCTCGAGGTCAGCACAATGCGTCCTTGGGCGTCGATCCAGCTGTGCGTCGGAACGCCCCCCCCGTTCGCCACCTGGTCGATGCGGAAGGCGCGCACCGTGTCGAAGTGCTCCGGCACCCAGGTCATCGTCGTCGAATCGATGTCGGCGCTGTCGGACACCACCAGGGTCGATTCCGCGGACACGCGGGCCGTGACATCGCGTCCGCTCACGAGGAGCGGATCGAACAGACGGGCGGTGTAGGACCGTCCCGACTGCAGCTCTCCCCCGAACGCCAACCGCAATGGCAGCAATGCCGGCAGCGTCACCGGTCCTTGCAAAGAAATCCGCGTCATCTGCGAGTCGTTGCCCGAAACGACCGCCACCGACAGGACGCTATCGCCAACGACGCGCCCGTGCGTTTGAAATTGCCCGAGGTCGCCGTCGAACGTGGCGTCGACGCTTTCCAGGCGCAGCGCGCGCGACAGCAGCGCGACGCTGCGGGCGGCCGTGCGGTGCAGTTTGCCGAGCGCGGGGACGTCCAGCACGAACACGGTCTCGACACGGAGCGCGCCGGGGAGGGTGTCGATGGTGGTGGACGAGTAGCCCACCTGCTGGCCACCGACGTCCAGGCGGTAAAACAGCGCGCCCGGAGGAACCGCCAGCGCCGCTGCGGCGAGCCGGGCTCCCGTGGGGCGAAATACTTCTCGTTTCACGAGCCAGCCCAGCGACAGCACCCACGCGCCCAGGATCGCAACCAGCCAGCCGCGGCGGCTCACGACACCGTCCGTTGCAATGCGCCCTCAAACACTTGCTGATCCTCCGGCCGCTCGACGATGAACGACACATCGGCGGGGAACTGCGCGCCGCCTTTGTGCGCATGCAACACCGTCGCCATGATCTCGGCGGAGTCCTCGAGCGTCAGATTGCCGGCTCCCGTGCCGAGCGGCGGTGCGCTGACGTGCGCGAATTCCCACTCTTGCGCCTGATGCAGCGTCGACAGCCACGCGCGCGCAACATTGCCGCGCGTCACCGGCTCCGTCTCACTGCGAATCACGGCGTGAATGACGAATGCGGCGGCGAGGTCGCCTCCGGCCGCGGTAACGACCGCCGCGCCGACGGCCAGCTCGCGGCTCAGCCGGATGCGATTTTGAAACTCCTGGCCGCCGAGAATCTCCAGGCGGCGCAGTGCGGCTGCCGTGGGGTCGAGACGAGTCGTGGCGGGACGGACGATGGCATCAGCGGCGAACGACGCGAGATCGTCCACGACTACGCGAATCACCTACCGGTCATTTCCCGGGAGCGGCGGTACATCGCCGTCGCTTCGTCAGGCCGGTTCAACCGGTCCAGCACTTTGCCGATACCGTACAGCGCCTTCGGGTTCGCGGGCTGCAGCTCGACTGCCCGCTCGTACGCCGTCAGCGCGGCGCTGAGATCGTCCATGTGGTTGAGCGCTTCGCCCAGGTAGTACCAGGCGGCGGCGCGTCCCGGCTCGATTTCGACCGCGCGTTTGAGCTGATCGATGCCCTCAGGCCACATGCCGCGCCGCGTGAGCACGATGCCGAGATTGAATAGCGCCTCGCCGTTGTTGGGGTCGGCGCGCAGCACGCGCTGCAGGTCGCGCTGCGCGGCGGCGTAGCGGACCGTCGCGCCGAGGACGGCCGCGCGGTTCAGGAGCAGCGCGGGGTTGTCGGGATCGGTCTCGAGCGCGCGATCGAGCTCGAGCAGCGCGCCTTCGCGATCTCCCCGGGCATCGAGAATGAGCGCCAGGTTATTGCGCGCCTTCACGTGCTTGGGGTCACGCGCCAGCAGCTCGCGATACGTCGCTGCCGCACGCTCGATCTCGCCACGCTCGCTCGCCTCGCGCGCCGCCACATACAAGGGATCGTCGGCGACCGGAGCGGGAGCTGGCGGGGGGACGGGGGCGGGGGCGGCCGGCTCCGGTGCTGCCGTGGAGGACGGTGGCGCTGGTGGAGGCGGTGGAGCCTGTGGGGGCCCCGGCGGCTCTCCCTCATCGAGCCGCGCCGTGATTTCCATCGGCCCCGGCGTGGCTGGCGGCCGCGCGATGCGGAGCGGCGGCGGCTGCTGGTCGCGTGCCACGTCATTCGGGGACGCGATCGCCCCCGTCTGCGTGAGCGACTCGGCCTCCTCGATCAGCTCGGCCGCGACCCGCGCCCGCTCCTGCGAGGTCTGCCAGCGCCGCTCCCGCTTTGGGCCACGGTCCTTCGGGTTATTCATCATGGGGGTGCTAACGTAGGAAAGCGGGCTGGGTTAGGCAAGAGAAAAGGCCGGAGAGTTGACCAAAATACCCCGGCCAAAGTAGCCTCCGAGTCTATGCCAGGCGACGCCCTCATCGTTCGTGGAGCACGCGAGCACAATCTCAAGAACATCGATGTCGAGCTGCCGCGGAACGCCCTGGTGGTGATCACGGGGTTGTCCGGGTCGGGCAAGTCGTCGCTCGCTTTCGATACCATCTACGCCGAGGGCCAGCGCCGCTACGTCGAATCGCTGTCCGCCTACGCACGGCAGTTCCTCGGGCTCATGGACAAGCCCGACGTGGACGCCATCGAAGGGCTGTCGCCCGCGATCTCGATCGAGCAGAAGACCGCCGGTGCCAATCCGCGCTCGACCGTCGGTACGATTACGGAGATTTACGACTATCTCCGGCTGCTGTGGGCCCGCACCGGTACTCCGCATTGCCCCAACGATGGTTCCCCGGTCGAGCGGCAGTCCGCGTCGCAGATCACTGACCTCGTGCTCGAGTGGCCGGAGGGCACCAAGATCGAAGTGCTCGCGCCGCTGGTGCGCGGCCGCAAAGGCGAGTTCCGCGACGAGTTCGAGGCGATGCGCAAACAGGGCTTCGTGCGGGTGCGCGTCGATGGCGAGACCCATGATCTCTCGGACGTTCCGAAGCTCAACCGCCGCCAGAACCACGACATCGCCGTGGTCGTCGACCGGCTCGTGGTGCGGCCCGCCGATCGCGGACGGCTCGCCGATTCGATCGAGACGGCGCTCAAGGCGGCCGCGGGCATCGTGGAGATCGTGCGGCAGAGCGGGAGCCCCCGCTCGCGGCTCTTCTCCGAGCGCTACGCGTGCCCCAAATGCGGATTGTCGCTCCCCGAGCTCGAGCCGCGGCAGTTCTCGTTCAACTCCCCGTATGGCGCGTGCGCCGTGTGCTCCGGCCTCGGCACCCGCCGCGAGGTCAACGCAGATCTCGTCCTGGGCGATCAGAGCCTATCCATTCTCGAGGGTGTCGTCCTGCCGTGGGGCGAGCCGAGTGGCTACCTACGGAAAGTGGTGCTGCCCGCTCTCGCGCGCACGTACAAGTTCGACCTCAACGCTGCATGGCGTGATCTGTCGCCGTCGGTGCAGAAGATCTTGCTCAGCGGCGCACCAGGCAAAACCATCACCTACCAGTATGACAGCGAGCGCTGGCACGGCTCCTACGAGTCCGGCTGGAAGGGTGTGCTCGACCACGTCGAAAAGCGGTATCGGGAAACCGCGTCCGACGCCGTCCGCGAGCAGCTCGAGCAGTACATGGTGGAGCAACCGTGCCCGGCGTGCGGTGGCCGGCGTCTCAAGCCCGAGAGCCTATCGGTGCTGGTAGCGGACAAAAGCATCGGCGACGTCGTCGCGCTGCCGGTGCGCGAGGCGCTCGATTTCTTCGCGAAGATTCCCTTGCGGGGCAACGGGCGGGCTGGCCTCGACCCGGAGATTGCCCGCCCCATCCTCAAGGAAGTGAACGACCGGTTGCGCTTTCTCGTCGACGTCGGCCTCGATTACCTCACGCTGGATCGGTCCGCCGCGACGCTGTCGGGCGGCGAGGCGCAGCGCATCCGGCTCGCGACCCAGATCGGCAGCCGGCTGGTGGGCGTGCTCTACATTCTCGACGAGCCGTCGATCGGCTTGCATCAACGCGACAACGCCCGCCTGCTCGCGACCCTGAAGGAGCTCCGAGACCTTGGCAACACCGTGCTGGTCGTGGAGCACGACGAGGAAACGATCCGCGCCGCCGACTATGTGGTCGATCTGGGTCCACGCGCGGGCCGGCACGGTGGCGAGGTCGTGGCGGCCGGTCCGCTCCCCGATGTGCTGCGCCATCGGGATTCGCTCACCGCCCGCTATCTGCGCGGTGAGCTCCGCATTCCCATTCCGCCACGCCGCCGGATTGCGGCCGCCGACCGCGTGCTCCGGGTGGTGGGAGCGACGCATCACAATCTCAAGGATCTCACCGTTGAATTCCCGCTCAGCCTGTTCATCGCCGTGACGGGAGTGTCGGGGTCGGGAAAATCGACCCTCGTCTCGGACATCCTGTACCAGTCACTGGCGCGGCATTTCTACCGGGCGAAGGTCGTTCCGGGCGCGCACGAGCGGCTGGAGGGTCTCGATCACGTCGACAAAGTCATCGACATCGATCAGAGCCCGATCGGACGCACGCCGCGCTCGAATCCGGCCACGTATACCGGCCTGTTCACGCCGATCCGCGAGCTGTTCACCTATCTCCCGGAGTCCAAGCTGCGCGGGTATGGGCCAGGGCGGTTCTCCTTTAACGTCAAAGGTGGCCGCTGCGAAGCGTGCCAAGGCGACGGGCTCGTCAAAGTCGAGATGCATTTCCTCCCCGACGTCTACGTTCCGTGCGAAGTCTGTAAGGGCCGGCGTTACAATCGGGAAACCCTAGAGGTCCGGTACAAAGGAAAGTCGATCGCCGATGTGCTCGATCTGACGGTGGCGGACGCGCTCGATTTCTTCGAGCATCAACCTCGCATCAGGACGAAACTCGAGTTGCTCAACGACGTAGGTCTCGGATACATCCACCTTGGACAGTCGGCGACGACCCTCTCGGGGGGCGAGGCCCAGCGCGTGAAGCTCGCGACTGAGCTCGCCAAGCGGGACACGGGTCGCACGCTGTATATCCTGGACGAGCCGACGACCGGTCTGCATTTCGAGGATGTCCGGTTGCTGCTGGAGGTACTCCACCGCCTCGTGGATAAGGGAAACACGGTCGTCGTCATCGAGCACAACCTCGACGTCGTGAAGACCGCCGACTGGGTCATCGACCTGGGGCCCGAGGGCGGGGAGCTGGGCGGCCGTGTGGTAGCCGAGGGACCGCCGGAGAAGATCGTGCAGGCCAAGGCGTCACATACGGGCGAATTCCTGCGCAAGGTGTTGCAGGCGGGAGACTAGACGGTAGGTTGAATCAGAAGAAGGGAGCGCGAGTGGACTCGGACGGCATCGTCGGTCTGGTAGCGGTCATTCTACTGTTTGGCGGAGGTACGCTGTTTCTCCTCTCCGTCTCACCGGTGGGTAAAGCATTCGCCGCTCGCATCCTCGGGAAAAAGCAGGGCGCGGATGCCGATGATCAGACTGCAGAAGAGGTCAAGGATCTCCGGCAAGAGGTCGAAGAGCTGCGGCATTTCGGCGCACAGGTGAACGAGCTCGGGGAGCGCGTCGATTTTCTGGAGCGGTTCATCGCCAAGCAGCGGGAAGCAGAGCGGCTTCCGCCGGTGCGCTAGCAGTGGACAAGGGATCGCTTTTCGCCCTCATGGCCGTCGTCGCCGGCATCGTGATCATTTTCTTTCCTTTCGTACGGGCTTTGGCTGAGCGGATCCGCCCGCGAGCCCTCGACTCCACTGTCCGCGACGAGCTGCAAGCGTTGCGTAACGACTTGCTTGCTGAGGTGCAGCAGACGCGCCAGGAGATCTCCGACCTGAGCGAGCGCGTCGATTTCGCCGAGCGGCTGCTGGCGAAGCAGCGCGACGCCGACAGGCTCGCGCCGCCCGGAGCGCGCTGATGCCTCCCGAGGGTGTGGCCTTTCTCACCGCCATCACGCTCGTCGGTGCGTTCGTATGCATGTTCCCGGTGTGTCGAGCCTTGGCCGAACGGATTCGGGCCCGCGCGGATGGGGGCGTGCGAGACGAGTTGGTCGGCATGCGCGAGGACCTGGTGCAAGAGATTCAGCAGGTGCGACACGAAATCGCGGAGCTGAGCGAGCGCGTCGATTTCACGGAGCGGCTGTTGGCGAAAAAATCGCAAGTATGAATGGGCCTGAAGCGATCGCGGCCTTCATGTTTTTCGGCGGCACATTCTGGGTCCTGCGCCCCGTCGCTGCCGCCGTCGCGAAGCGGATCGCGGGCGAGCATCGGCGGCCGGGCATGGAGCCGGCCGAACGGAACGAGATCTTGAGCGAGCTCCAGGCGGTGCGGCAAGAGGTCGCGGAGCTCGCGGAGCGAATGGACTTCGCAGAACGTCTGCTTGCTAAACCACGGGATGGGTGATGGAAGACATCATTGCCGTCTTTATCCTAATCGTTGCCGTCGGAGGCTTCTTTGCGTGGATGATCTCGCTCTCGCCGGTGGGGAAGGCGCTCGCGGACCGAATGCGGCACGGCCCCGTGCCCCGCGAGGGCGCCGGAACCGCTGCAGAACAAGCTGAGTTGGTCGAAACTGTGGAGCAGTTGCGCCGAGAGGTGGCGGAACTGGCGGAGCGAGTAGATTTTACCGAACGACTGCTCGGCCAACAGCAAAGCGCCGGGCAACTTGGAAAGCCGCGAGCCTAGCGTTGCCTGCTGAAACGGGTAGCGCAGCCTCGGCGTAGGAGAGCAAGTGCTTTTGCACCAGGCGACGCCGCCTCCGCTACCTTCGATTCCGTTCGACCCGAATCAGCTCATTCCGCTGATCGGCATGATCGGCGGGATGTTGCTCGCCGGCGTGGTCTTGTGGCGGTTTTTTACGTCAGACGTGGCGTCCGCGATCGCGGAGCGGATTCGTGCCGGGATTCACCGCAAGAGGCGCTGGAAGGGGTTCGGCGGCGAGTGGACTGATACGCCGATCGACGGCGCGGTGGACGCGGAGCATGTTGCCGAGTTGGAGCATAAGGTGGTCGAGATGCAGGGCCAAATAGCCGAGATGGCGGAGCGGCTAGATTTTGCGGAGCGGCTGCTCGCGCAAAAGCGCGAGCGCTCACTGCCAGGAGCATAGGGAGCTAGGAAGCCATGGGGATCATTGATCGTCTGTCTACGCTGATCCGGTCGAACATCAACGATCTGATCTCGCGCGCCGAGAACCCGCAGAAGGTTCTCGAGCAGCTCATCGTCGACATGCGCAACCAGCTGGCGAAGGCCAAGCAACAGGTGGCCGCCGCCATCGCCGATGAGAAGCGGCTATCCGCGCAGGCCGAGCAGGAAAAGAAGCTTTCCGAGGACTGGGAGAAGCGTGCGGTTCTCGCCGTGCAAGAAGGGCGCGACGATCTCGCGAAGCAGGCACTGCTGCGCTACAACGAGCACGTGCAGGGCGCCGTGCAGCTCCAGGAGACGTGGGTCAAGCACCGCGAGGAGACCGAACGGCTCAAGGCATCACTCCGTCAGCTCAACGACAAGATCGAAGAAGCCAAGCGCAAGAAGAACATCCTGATCGCGCGGCAGAAACGGGCCGAGGCCCACAAGCGGATTCAGGAGACGATGGGAGCGATCTCCGACAAGAGCGCATTCGAGACGTTCGAGCGCATGGCGGAGCAGATCGAGCACGAGGAGCGCAAGCTGATCGCCGCGGCCGAGGTGAACGAAGATCTCTCAGGCGATTCGCTCATCAAGCAGTTCCAGGGTATCGAGGTGAAGGCGAGCGCGGACGAGCAGCTGCTCGCGCTCAAGCGCAAGATGGGGCTGCTCCCCGGCGGCACGCAGGAACAGACTCGGGCTCTGGGCAAGGGTGCGAAGGACGCGGAATTGCTCGAGGATGACGACGCGGAGCAGAAGAGCTGAACGGTTCCGAGGCTCCTTCCTCTAATAGGTTGTCGAGCGCCACGTTTGTGGCGCTCTTTGTTGCGGCCCTCGTCGTCCTGTTCATCCTCAAGGTCATCGATGTCCTGCTGCTGGTGTTTCTTGCCATCCTGGTGGCCGTGTACCTCTCGGCCCTCACCGATTGGCTCGAGTACCGATTCGGCATGCGGCGGTGGCTGGGGCTGACACTCACCGTCATCGCCACGCTGGCGGTGATCGCGAGTGTTGCCGCGCTGCTCGCTCCGCCGGTGGTCGAGCAGACCCGGGCGCTGATTAGCGGGTTACCGCAGACACTCACGAACATTCAGAACGTGCTCGCGCGGTGGGCCAGCCAGTATCCGGTACTCGACCAGACCGAGCTGGCGAATCCATCGTCAGGCGTCGTCTCGGGGCTCGTCACCGATGCGGTGGGTTTCTTGAGCGGCTCGGTGTTCGGGTACGTCCGCGGCGGCGGCCTCGTGTTTGTCGAAGGCGCGAGCGTGGTGGTGATGGCGCTGTATCTCGCACGGCAGCCCGCGTTGTACCGCGACGGCCTGATTTCATTGTTCGCCCCGCACCACCGGTCCATCGCGGTCCAGGTGTTCGACGACGCCGCGGCGACGCTGCGCGCCTGGGTGGTGGGCCAGCTCATCGCGATGGCCGTGCTGGCCGCGTTGACTGCCATCGGGCTGTGGATCCTCGGTGTGCCGTACTGGCTGGCCTTTGGGATCTTCACCGGCCTCGTGGCGATCGTGCCGTTCTTCGGCACGCTGGTCTCAACGATCCTGCCCGCGCTCTTCATGGTCGCCTCGGGCGATTGGCTCAAAGTGCTGCTCGTGCTCCTCCTCGGGGTGTTGGTGCACGTCTTCGAGGCGAACGTCGTCGTGCCGCGGATCATGCAGCGCAAGGTCGAGCTGCCCCCCGTCCTCACGATTGCCAGCGTGCTCGTGATGGGCAGCCTGCTCGGCGCGATCGGGTTGATCGTGGCGGTTCCGGTGCTGTGTGTGACGATCGTGCTGATCCGCCATATCCTGCACGGTGAGATCTACGGTGAGCACGGTCGCTTCAAGCCGGCGGTGCTCCGGCCGACGGAACCGTGGAGCGGCGTGGAACGCCGCCAGGCAGTGGTCTCCAAGAAATGACGGTTCCCAAGCATCGCTTCCTGATCATCGCCGATGGCGACTTCGGGCCGCTGACATCAAAGACCGCCAATTCGTGTATCCGCTATTTCCCCGAGCGCATCGTGGCGGTGCTCGACCGCAAGCAGGCGGGAAAGACGGCGCAGGACGTCCTCGGTTTCGGCGGCAACATTCCGGTGGTCGGCGATTTCGCGCGTGGCATCACGCAAGGGAAGGGAGCCACGGCGGTGATGGTCGGGATCGCGCCGGCCGGCGGACGGCTGCCCGAGGAGTGGAAGACCTGGCTCCGTAGTGCGCTCGACAAGAAGCTCGAGATCTGGAGTGGCCTGCACACCTTCATCGGCGATGATCCGGAGCTCGCCTCGCTCGCCACAGCACGCGGCGTGCGGATCTTCGATGCGCGCCAGCCCCCACCGAATTTGCCGATCGCCGATGGTCGCGCTGCCGAGGTGGACGCGCT
>QHTW01000027.1 GCA_003220955.1 Gemmatimonadota bacterium
AGATCTGCCGTTTCACCACCGTCACGACCACGGCGATCGTCACCTTCTGCGGGCTCCACATCCCCAGCGTCGCGGTCGTCCGCGTTCCAAAAAGCTCCACCTCGCTACGGTACTTGGCGAGGGGGTGGCCGGAAATGAAGAACCCCAGCACCGCCTTTTCACGACTCAGGCGCTCATGCTCGCTCCAGGGCGGTACCTCTGGAAGCGGGGACTCGGGGCTAGGGGCTTGGGCCTCGTTGCCGAACAGGGGGTGTTGGCCTGAAAACCGCTCCTGCTGGCGGACCTGCGCTTCACTGAACGCATGGTCGAGCGCGGCCACGAGCTGCGATCGCTCGGCGCCGAGCGAGTCGCAGGCCCCGGCGTCGATCAGCGACTCGATCACACGCTTGTTGCACAGCCGCAGGTCGATCCGGTCGCACAACTCGACGAGCGAGCGGTACGCACCAGCCTGCCGCCCCGCGATGATCGATGCGATCGCGCCCTCGCCGACGTTGCGGATGGCGCCGAGCCCGAAGCGGATCCGCCGCTCACCGACGACCGTGAACTTGTAGCCCGATTCGTTCACGTCGGGCGCGAGGACCTGCAGGTCGAGCTCGCGCGCCTCGTTGATGTACTGCACGACGCGGTCGGTGTTGCCGATTTCCGACGAGAGCAGCGCCGCCATGTACTCGGCGGGATAGTAGACCTTGAACCACGCCGTCTGGTACGACAGGATCGAATACGCTACGGAGTGCGACTTGTTGAACCCGTAGCGGCCGAACGTCTCGATCTGTGCGGCGATTTCTTCGACGGTCTTCTTATCGTGCCCGCGCGCGATGGCGCGCTTCACGAAGTTGCCCAGCTCTTCCTGGATCAGCTCCTTGATCTTCTTGCCCACCGCCTTCCGCAGCACGTCGGCTTCGGCGAGCGAATAGCCGGCCAGCGCGCTCGCGATCCGCATCACCTGCTCCTGATAGACGATTACGCCGTAGGTCGGCGCGAGGATCTCCTCGAGCGCCGGATGCGGATAGCGGACTTTCTCCCGGCCGAGCTTGCGGTTGATGAAGACGAGGTACATCCCGGTGTCGAGCGGGCCGGGGCGCAGCAAGGCATTCGTCGCGACCAGATCGTCGAACCGGTCGCACTTCATGTTTCGCAGGCAGTCGGTCGCCAGCGGCGATTCAAACTGGAAGATGCCCGCGGTGCGTCCGGCCCGCAGCAGCTCGTACACCTTCGGATCGTTCAGATCGGGGTTTTCGAGATCGATCGTCACGCCATGTCGTTCGGCGACCATCGCCGCGGCATCGTGCAGCACGGTGAGCGTCTTCAGGCCGAGCAGGTCGATCTTGAGCATCCCGACGTGCTCGAGTCCCACCATGTCATATTGCGTGATGATCGCGTCGGCGTCGGTCTTCGAGTCCGGCGCCGTGCAGACCGGGACGTAATCGGTCAACGGCCCCGGCGCGATCACGACGCCCGCCGCGTGCACCGAGGCGTGACGTGCCAAGCCCTCAATCCTGGCTCCTAGATCCAGCACTTTCCTGATTCGCTCATCCTGCGCCGCCGCGGCTTTGACCTCCGGAACTTTCTCCGGGGCTTCCGCCAGCGTCACACTGAAGGCGGGCCCTGAGGGGATCAGCTTGGTCAGGCGCTCGACATCGCCCATCTCGACCCGCAAGGTGCGCGCGACATCGCGGAAGGCGGCGCGCGCCTTGAGCGTTCCGAACGTGATGATCTGCCCCACCGATTCCCGCCCGTAGCGCTCGCGGGCATACTCGAGGACCTCGCCGCGACGCTCGAAGCAAAAGTCGAGGTCGATATCCGGCATCGAGATGCGCTCGGGGTTCAGGAAGCGCTCGAACAGCAAATCGAATTTGAGCGGGTCGACGTTTGTGATCCGCAGCGCGTAGGCGATCAGCGATCCCGCGGCCGAGCCGCGGCCCGGACCGACCGGGATCCCGCGATCGCGGGCGGCCTTGACCAGATCGTAGACGATCAGGAAATAGCCGGCGTACCCGGTGCGGGTGATGACATCGAGCTCGTAGTCGAGGCGTTGCTCGACGGCCGGTGGGAGCGGATCGCCGTAGCGCTCCTGGGCACCGTGGCGCGCGAGATGGACGAGCAGATCGCGGTCGGTCGCGAATTCGGCCGGGCGCGGATACTGCGGCAGGAAGTAGCGCTTCTCGAAATCGAACTCGCACAGCTCGGCGACGCGGGCGGTCTCGGCCAGCGAGTCTTGCTGCTCACCGAACAGCTTGCGCATCTCGGACTCGGATTTGACGTAGCTCTCCTGCCCGAAAAAGCGAAACCGCTTTGGATCATCGAGGTCTTTGCCGGTGCCGATCGCCAGCAGCACGTCGTGCGCCTCGGCGTCATCCCGTTTCAGGTAGTGCGCGTCGTTCGTCGCGGCGATCGGGAGGCCCAGCTCCGCCGCGAGCCGGCACATCCCTGCGGTAACGACTTTCTCTTCGGGCAGCCCATGGTCCTGCACTTCCAGCCAGAAGCCGTTCGGCCCGAACGTGCGCGCGAACCACTCGGCGCTCGCTTTCGCGGCCTCGTAGTTCCCCTGCCGTAGATACAGCGCGATTTCGCCGGATAAGCAGGCCGCCAGCCCGATGATGCCTTGGTGATGCTGCTCCAGCACTTGCCTATCGATGCGAGGGCGGCGGTAGTAGCCCTCGAGGAAGCCTATTGAAGAAAGCTTGATCAGGTTCTGATAGCCGATGCGGTTCTTCGCGAGCAGGACGAGATGCGAATACGCGGCGCCGAGCGGCGCGTCGGCGGCGGGCTTTTCGCGCGCATGGCGGCTGCCAAACGCGAGGTAGGCTTCGAAGCCGAGAATCGGGCGGATCTTTCGCGCTTTGGCTTCGGCGTAAAACGACCACGCGCCGTGCAGGTTGCCGTGATCGGTGATCGCCAGCGAATCCATGCCGAGCGCCTGCACCCGATCGAGCAGGTCGGGGATGCGGTTGGCGCCGTCGAGGAGAGAGTACTCGCTATGCGTGTGGAGATGAACGAACGGCATGGTTACGTCGCTGAATCTGCCGTATTTTGCGCGCTCATGCAATGGCTGCTGCTGTTCCTCACGCTGCTCGTCATGGCGTTGCTGCAGCGCTTCGCGCGCGCGTTCGGTGCTCCGCTCGAAGCGCTCGCCACACTGGCCCTCGGTTGTCTCACGCTCGCCGCGACGCTGACGGGAACAATCGCCCATCGTCTGCGACTGCCTCGCATCGTGGGATATCTCCTCGCGGGCTTTATCGCGGGCCCCGCGTGGCTCCGCATCGTCCGTGAACCAGAGCTGCAGACATTGAGCGTCGTTTCGAACGGGGCATTGGCGTTGATCGCATTCGCCGTGGGAAGCGAGCTCACACTCGACGCGCTTCGCGGCGAGCGGCGGGCGGCCCTGCTTCGCATCGTGACGGGCGCGATGGCCGTGCCGTTCGCCGCCGTGACGCTGGTCGTGCTCACCGTCAGTCCGTGGTTTCCGTTGACGGCGCACCAGCCGTTCCGCGATGCCCTGGTCGTCGCGCTTGCGCTCGGCACGATGGCGACGGTGAGCTCGCCGACGCTCACCTGGGCGGTCATCACCGAGACAGGCGCGAACGGCTCGCTGTCCCGCTCGACCCTGGATGTTACGGTCCTGCAAGACCTGATCGCCGTGGTGTTGCTGATCGTCATTCTCGCTCTCGCGGCGCCGCTCGCGAGCCGCGGTGTGGTGGCGCCCGGCGTCGCCGTGCACACGCTCGCCATGCTCGGCGGATCGCTGGGGTTGGGAGTCGCCTTGGGTTTTGCCGTCGCGCAATACCTGCAAGCGATTCGCGGTGCGCTGACGTGGGTGCTGGTGATCTTGGCATTCGTCATCGCACAGGCTGGGCGCCTGATCGGCGTGGACGCCGTCCTGATCGCGCTCGCCGCGGGCTGCGCGTTACGCTATACGGCACCAGACCACAGTGCGCGCGTGCGAGCGGAGCTCAAACGATGCGCGATACCCGTCTATGTCGTATTTTTTGCGCTCGCCGGGAGCAGCCTGCAGCTCGACGCCCTCGACGAGATGTGGCCCTGGGCACTGCTCCTCGCCGGCTTACGGGTCGCCGGGTTATGGGGCGGGCTGCGGTGGGTGGGGAGTCGCGGCCCGGCGGTGAGTGCCGACTGGGTCAACTATGGATGGCTGGGTCTCGTTTCGCAGGGTGGATTGGCGGTGACGCTCGCGGCCCTGCTGCGACGGGCGTTCCCGGAATGGAATGTCTCGCTGGAAGCGCTGCTCGTGGCGATGATTGGCGTGCATCAGCTTGCCGGGCCGATCTGCTTCCAGTGGGTGCTGCGGCGCGGCCGTGAAATCACAGAGGGAGCGCACGTTGGCGAAACGCCTGGTACGACTGAGAACGCTGGGTCTGCTGTGCTTGCTGGGGGAAGCAGCGGCGTGTAGCACCGGAACCGACGTGCACATCCGTCCTTGCACGGCGGCCGACCCTGTGTTCACCCTCGCGGTGAACCAATATGTCTCGATCGATCCGGCAACCGACTCTGGCTGCGCGGTCTTTCCCGCAACGACCCTCGCCGCCCAGTACCTGGTCATGCCGCAGCTGGCGACGGGCGTCCCGGGCCAGACGGCGGCATTTCGCCTGGGTGGCGATACGATCCTCCCGGCCCCCCCGCCTTCGGCGCCCGTGTCTGAAGTCTCAGTCGAGCTGAGTCCGGCCGACCAATTTCACCGCTTCCTCAGAAACGGCGATGAGCGCCGCTCGTGGGGCTTTGCACCGGAGGTTGGGCCGGCGAAGTCCCCGGCGGAGTCTCAAACCTCGGCTTCCGGCCCGCCGGCGATGAACTCGCTGCGCCAATTCATGGTCTGCGCCAGAACGGACTGCTCGCGATTCGATCGCGTGAACGCGCGCGTGCGCGCCCTCACGAGCAAGGTCGCCATTTACGTCGACACGCTGGCCCCCGCGGGCGGTCTCGATTCTCTTCGATCAGCGGCTGTACGCGATCGATACCGCGGCCTTTGGACGGGAGTCCGATATCGATTCGAACAGCGTGGTCCTCGTCCTGATGACGAATACCGTGAACAAGCTCGTGACGGTCCAGGAGTGCAATACCGGCTTCGTTGCCGGCTTCTTTTTCGGCGCGGACCTCGATCCAGCGTTCCGCAATGACTCACGCTCCAATAAAGGCGAGGTCTTCTACTCGATCGTCGCCGATCCTGCCGGCAAGTTGAGCTGCTCGCACCCCGCGACGGATGT
>QHTW01000323.1:0-277 GCA_003220955.1 Gemmatimonadota bacterium
CGATCGCGAGCGACAGTGCCATCAGCGTCATGATGTTGATGGTGAAGCCGAAGGCGTAGATCGCGAGGAACGAGGCGATCACCGATACGGGCAAGGTGAGCCCGGTGATCACCGTCGAGCGCCACGAATTCAGGAACAGGAACACGATCAGCACCGTCAGCGCCGCGCCCTCGAGCAGCGTCTTCTGCACGTCGTCCACCGAGTTCCGGATCCAGGTGGAGTTGTCCTGCACCGTCGCCAGCCCGACGCCGGGGGGGAGCGTGCTCCCCAGCTCGGC
>QHTW01000323.1:435-1087 GCA_003220955.1 Gemmatimonadota bacterium
CGAAATCCTGGGGATCACGGATCTTGCCGGCCACCCGCACCAGGTTCTCGGCGTTGCCCTGCTCCACCCGCCCCGCCGGCACGTCGCCGTTCTCGCGCTGGACCGCGCGGGCGACCATGTCGGGAGCGATGCCGAGGGCGTTCATGCGGTCCGGGAGCAGCAGCACGTGGATCTCGCGCTTCAACCCCCCGACGACCGTGACGCTCCCCACGCCCGAGATGTTCTCGATCCGGCGGCTCACCACTTCGTCGGCGAGGCGCGTCAGGTCGCGCAGCGCCCACCCTCGACCCAGCACCGAGAGCACGAAGATCGGTTGGTCCGACGGGTTGGCTCGCGAAATCACCGGCGGGTCGATGTCTTCCGGCAGGTCCTGTCGGATGGCGTCGATCTTGGCGCGCACGTCCGCCTGGGCGTCCATGACCTTCGTGCCGAGATTGAACAGCACGATGATGGTCGAGAACCCTTCCGTCGAGGTCGACTGGATCTGCTTGACGCCTTCGACCGTGTTCACCTGCTCCTCGATCTTCTTCGTGACCTCGCGCTCCACCGACTCGGGGCTCGCCCCGGTGTAGCGCGTCTGGATGACCAGAAGCGGAAACTCCACGTCGGGGAACTGGTCGATGTTCAGCCGGCGGTAGGAGAACGGGCCCAG
>QHTW01000323.1:1116-2478 GCA_003220955.1 Gemmatimonadota bacterium
ATCGCTCAAAAACACGGCTCAGCCCTCCCCACCCGCGATGGTGACTCGCAGTCCCGGCTCGAGGCCGCTCGCCGGCCCGACGATCACGATCTCGCCGCCCGCGAGGCCGCTCGAGATCTGCACGAGCGAGGTCTGCTCGTCCGTCGCGCCCACCTGCACGTCGCGGCGCGCGATACGCCCTCCCTCCACGACCAACACGTACTTGGCGCCGCCGCCATCCGTGCGCAGCGCGCTCAGCGGTACGGCGATCGCGCCCTGCACCTGCCGCAGCACGATGCGGCCGGACGCGAACAGCCCTCCCACGAGACGGCCGCCCCGGTTGGACACCGTCACGTACACCTTCACCTGCCGCGTGGCTGCGTCGACCGTGGCGTTGATGCGGGCGACCCGGCCGGAGAGTCCCGACTCGGGCGCGCCGGTCACCGCGAGGGCGACTGGCGCGCCGACCCGCACGTCGCCCACGTATTCGCTCGGTACGGTGGCCTCGAACTCGAGCTCGGCGGTGTTCACGAGCTGGAACAGCAGGTCGCCGTCCTTGACGCGATCACCCGAGTCGACCGCGCGCTGGCTGATCACGCCTCCCGCGGGGGCCCGCACGGTTGTTTCGTCGAGCTTCTTTTTGGCCTGGGCCTCGCTCGCCTCGGCTGCGCGGAGATTGACCTCGGCGTTCTGGACGTCACGCTCGGACACCGCCCCTTCCTTGAACAGGCTCTGCATCCGCTCGTAGTCGGATGCCGCGAGGCGACGCTGCGCCTCCGCCGAGAGCGCCGCGGGCTCGACCGCGTTGGTGCGGAACCGGGCGAGGGCCTCGCCCTGGTGCACGGCCTGGCCCTCCTTGACGAGGACCTGCTCGACCACTTCCGGAATGGGCGACGCGATGCGTACGACCAGCGACGGCTGCCGCTGATCACGTCGGCACGCTTGACATGCGCGACGTCGTTCGACCCCAGGACGACGGCGCGCATCGAGTCCGCCGCCCCCCGAGTCGCCGCTCCGGCCCGCTCACCCCGTCGCGCGGCCACTATCGCTATGAGGGCGACCCCCACCACGGCGCCCCCGATGATGTAACGCTTCATGGTTGTGCTTCCTTCACGTTGAGGGCTCCCGCCACCTGCTCGATCGGACGCTGGATGACCGGGACCGGCCGTCCGAGCGCGCGCTCGAGCTGCGCCAATGCGACGAAGTAATCCCGCGTCGCCTGCACTTGGTTGACCTCCGCCTGCTGCTGTGCGACCCGCGCGTCGGACACTTCGAGTTGCGTCGCCAGGCCGTTCGTGTACCGCACGCCGGCGAGGTACTGGGCCCGCGTAGCCTGGCCCACGGTGGCGCGCCGCGCCACCAGCAGCGCGCGCGCGCGGGCGA
>QHTW01000028.1 GCA_003220955.1 Gemmatimonadota bacterium
GCTACGCGACCATGGGCGGCGTCTCGATCGGCGTGGCCGATCTCGAGATTCCGAACGAGAAGTCGCCGCTGCTCCACGACGCGGAAAACCGCGTCGAGCGGTTCCAGCGCGCCTATGCGACGGGCCAGATCACCTTCGGGGAGCGCTACAACAAGGTGATCGACGCCTGGACCCACGCGAACAACGACATCGCCGAGGCGATGGTCTCGACGATGCGGAAGTCCAAGGGCGGCTTCAATCCCGTGTTCCTGATGTTCGACTCGGGCAGCCGCGGCTCGCGCGACCAGATCCGGCAGCTCGCCGGCATGCGCGGCCTGATGGCGAAGCCGCAGAAGAAGCTGACGGGTGGGATCGGCGAGATCATCGAGAGCCCGATCAAGTCGAACTTCCGCGAGGGGCTGTCCGTGCTCGAGTACTTCATCTCGACGCACGGTGCGCGGAAGGGTCTGGCCGACACGGCGCTCAAGACGGCGGACGCCGGCTATCTCACGCGGCGCCTCGTGGACGTGGCGCAGGACGTCACGATCACGGAAGAGGATTGCGGCACGATCCTGGGTCTCGAAATGTCGGCGCTGAAGGAAGGCGAAGACATCATCGAGCCGCTGCGGGAGCGCATCGTCGGCTGTGTGGCGCTCGAGGAGATCATGGATCCCCACGAGCTCGATGAAGACGGCCGGCCGAAGGTGCTGGTCGAAGCGGGGAAGCTCGTCATCGAAGAGACGTCGCAGGCCATCGAGGATGCGGGCATCGAGACGGTGAAGATTCGCTCGGTCTTGACGTGCGAGGCGAAGCGGGGCGTGTGCCGCATGTGCTACGGCCGCAACCTCGCCACGATGGACATGGTGGACCTTGGCGAGGCGGTCGGCATTCTCGCCGCGCAGTCGATCGGCGAGCCGGGCACGCAGCTGACGCTGCGGACCTTCCATATCGGCGGCACGGCGGCCCGCATCGCCGAGCAGACGGTGCGGAAGACAAAGGTTGAAGGCGTGATCGAGCACGGCGATCGGCTCACGTTCGTCTCGACGCCCGAGGGCCAGAGGGTCGTCACGAGCTACGAGGGCGAGCTGATTCTGAAGGCCGCAGCTCATGGTGGGACGTCGGGCACGGCTGCCAGCAAGCTCTCCGTCCACTCGCGCTTCCAGGTGCCGCTCGGCGCGACGCTGATGGTTGATGACGAGCAGCAGGTGGCGAAGGATTCGGTGCTGTTCACGTGGGATCCGTACACGAACCCGATCATGACGGACGTGGGGGGTCTGGTGCGGTTCGTGGACATCGTCGAGGACGAGACGGTGCGCGAGGAGCTGGACGAAATCACCGGCCGGCGCCAGCGCGTCATCATCGAGGACCGGGAGAAGAAGCTTCACCCGCACATCGAAGTCGTCCAGAAGAAGGGCGACAAGGAGAAGCGGCTCCGCGACTTCGTGATTCCGGAAGGCGCGCAGCTCATGATCGAGGATGGCTCCGAGGTCTATGCGGGCCAGGTCCTCGCCAAGGTGTCGCGTGAGGCGTACAAGACGCGCGACATCACGGGCGGCCTGCCGCGCGTCGCCGAGCTGTTCGAGGCACGCCGGCCGAAGGATCCGGCCACGATTTCCGAAGTGGACGGCGTGGTGCGGTTCGGCGAGATCAAGCGCGGCAAGCGCGAGATCTGGGTGCATCCGGAGGAGGGTGAGGCGCAGCTGTACGAGGTGCCCGCCGGGAAGCACTTGCGCGTGCACGAAGGCGATCGGGTGCGGGCGGGCGACCGTCTGACCGAAGGTCCGGTGAATCCGCACGACATCTTGCGGATCAAGGGCCCGCGCGCCGTGCAGGAATACTTGCTGAACGAGGTTCAGGAGGTCTACCGGTTGCAGGGCGTGAAGATCAACGACAAGCACATCGGCGTGATCGTGCGCCAGATGCTGCAGAAGGTGAAAGTGGTCGAGCCGGGCGACACCGAGTTTCTGGAAGGCGAGAACGTGGACAAGCTCGTGTTCAGCGAGATCAACGAGCGCGCGGTGAAGAAGGGCGGCAAGCCCTCGACCCGCGAGCCGCTGCTCCTCGGCATCACGAAGGCGAGCCTGACGACGCAGTCGTTCATCTCGGCGGCCTCCTTCCAGGAGACGACGCGGGTGCTGACGGATGCGGCGATCCGCGGGGCCAAGGACGATCTACTTGGTCTCAAGGAGAACATCATCATCGGGCATCTGATCCCGGCGGGGACGGGCATCTACCGGTATCACGACATCGAGATCGAGCCGCCGGAGGGCTTCACGCCTCCGACGCCGCCGGTCGAGGCGGCCTTGCCTGGTGCTGGGCCGGCGCCGAGTCCGTTCCCGGAAGAGGTCGAAGCGGAGTAGGACGGCCCGTCGGACGGTCGGTCAGTCAAAAAAACGGCGCCCGGGATCGCTCCCGGGCGTCGTTTGTTTGACCGGCTGTTTACGGTTGAACCCCTGGCGGGCACGGTGTGCCGCCGTAACCCGTGTTCTGGCAGAGCGACGGGTTCGCCGTGATCTGTCCTTGGGGGATCGGGAAGCGCTTGCGGTACTCCACCACCTTGCCCCCGAGGTTCGCGTTCGGGTCATGGCTCAGCAGGCTGGTCATCCAGAAACCTGACTGTCCGCTCTCCGAGTCGCGACGCACGAGATCGAACCAGCGTTTGGCCTCGAAGGCAAACTCCCACATCCGTTCCATGAAAATGGCGTCGCGTACGCTGGGCTGGTCCGGCAACTCCGCGGCGGCGTAATCGTGTGGCTCCGGTCGGCTCTCCGCGCCCGTCCCCCGACGGGCTCGCGCCCGGATCATGTTGAGATAGGTGATGGCCGTTGCCGAGTTCCCCAGCTCATTCTGAGCCTCGGCATAGATCAGAATCGCCTCCGCATAGCGGTACAGCGGCGTATCGACGTCGTTCAGCGTCCAATTCAGCCCATTGTCGGTCTTCCGATACTTGTACGGCATGGGCCCGTCCGCGAACGTGTCGTTTGGAGCGGCTGACGTAGCCGGACAGAGGCCGCTGGCGCTACAGCCACCCCGGACGTACGCAGACGTCGCGGCGAAGCCGGTGTCCACGGTCCTGCGGTAATCACCCGGGGCGTAGCTATTCCAAAACCACGTCGTCGGATGAATGAGTCCCCAGCCGCCGCCCTGCCCCTGGTCGAGCCCCCAGTCGCGCGGGTAGTAGAAGAGTTGGAACAGGCTGCGCGCGTTGGTGGTCACGCCGGAGTTCGTGATGATGAAAATCA
>QHTW01000324.1:0-494 GCA_003220955.1 Gemmatimonadota bacterium
CGCGCCATGCCCTGAAGCACATCGAGCGCCTGCGGGTTGTTCGTGAGCGTGTGCATGTCGAGCAGGCCGGCCATGATCTTGTGCAGCGTGTAGAACGGCGCCCACACCGGTTTGCCATCGCGCAGGCGATCGAAGAACTCCTCGGGAAATGCACTCAGATAACCGTTGCCGAGTTGTTGCTGGCACTTTGCGAGTTCAGTCACGATCCGGTCACCGCGCGCCTTGATGTCCGAGTCGCCCAGAGTACGCGACATCTTGGCGAGCGCGGAGAGGTAGTGGCCCACGTAATGGCCGCGCAGCTCGTTCACCGGCGCTTCCCACCCGCCGAGGGGCTCTGCAGTCGAGGGTAGACCAGCGGTGATGCGGAACATGTGCAGCAGGCGGTTCTCATCCTGGGCCAGGAGGAAGCGGCGGTTCACTTCGAGCGCATCGAGAAACGGTCCGGGGCGGAGCCGCACTCGATCGAGATCGAAGGGCCGGGCGACCGGCGCCGG
>QHTW01000324.1:534-1420 GCA_003220955.1 Gemmatimonadota bacterium
GACGTTTCATGGAGGCCCCCCTCCCCAAGCTTTCGCCTGCGCGATCACCCCGGCCATCTGATCGCGGTATTTCGTAAACGTGTCGTCCACCACATTCAGCGTCGGAATAAGTCCCTCGCGCTTGGTCAACGACAGCGTCGCCGGATCCCACTTGTTGAAGCCCGACTCGTGCACACCGGACGAGCCGCGCCCCGGGGCCGGATGTGAGAGATGTGAGAAGAAACGGGCGTAGGGCACGCCGTGCGGTGAGTAGACGTGATATAGTGGAATGAACTCGAGCAATGCGTCATACAGGAATTCGCCGCAGGCGAGTACCCGCGGGTACCGCGTCCGGAGCTCAGAGATCAGCGCCCGCGCACCTTCGTGCATGTCGGCTTTCGTGTTGTTCACCCAGCCGCCGATAATGTCCAGGAAATATGCATCGACGCCGTAGCGGTCGATAACGTCGGCGATTCGGGCCGTGAGCCAGCGGCGCCAGGAATCGACACCGAGGTTCATGTAGACGCCGAAGCCTTCCTGATGGCGATCGTTGTCCCAGTCCACCCAGTTCAAGTTGAACGGATCGCCGTCAATCCGTGCGGTCGCCCCGTCGGCGAAGTTGGCGAAATTCGCGAGCTTGCGATTCGACGCATTCGCGCCAAACATCGGCATGATCCGAAACCCCAGCCGCTGTCCTTCCTGCACGAGTCTCTTGAAGCCGGCCTCACCGCCCATGCGCGGCGCCGCCTGATACGTCGGATAATCCCAGTAGTAGCGTCCGTCCCAGGCTGAAATGAATGCGAGCACCCCACTCGCCGGAATCTGGGTCGCGATCCACCGCAGGATGTCGAGCATCCGGGCGTAGTCGTTGAAGATGTAGCCGGTGAAATGCATCCCATGCAGCGTC
>QHTW01000324.1:1580-2033 GCA_003220955.1 Gemmatimonadota bacterium
CGCGATAGCCTTGCTCGCCAGGCTGGAAGTAAAACCGTTTCGTGCGCACCCGGTCGTCGAGTGACGAGAGCGCGATGAACTGATCGCCAGCCTGCACCACCGTGAGCGGCGTGCCCATCCCCCAGGCGGTATTGTCGCCAAATAGATCGCCACCGCCGAAGGGATAGCCCCAGAGCACCTCATCGTCGTGCGGATCGAAGGGGGCGCCGCCACTGGAAGACAGCTTTCCGCGCGGCACCCCCCGCACGACCGTTGTGACCGCCTTGATCGGCTGATCCATCTCGGCCGTGACGTCACACAACGTGGCATCGCCGTCGCGGCGGAGCCGGGCACTGACACGTCCCGCAGCGCGCTCTTGGCCACCCGCCCCAAGGAGCCGTGTCGCGATGAGCGATAGCGCGTCAGCGGATCCTTCCGCGGTCATCGCACTCGCATCGAGCGCGTACGCGTTCT
>QHTW01000325.1 GCA_003220955.1 Gemmatimonadota bacterium
ATTCGGTACGCCGACATCGCGCCGTGGTACGATCACGTCGAGCGGTTCGTCGGCATCAGCGGTCAGGCGGAGGGGTTGCCGCAGCTGCCTGACGGCCAGTTCCTCAAGCCGATGGCGCTGAACTGCGGCGAGCAGGTCGTGCGCGATGCCGTAGCGCGCGCCTGGCCCGGCGAGCGCCTAGTGACGATCGGCCGCTGCGCGGTGCTGACCGAGGCGCACAACGGCCGCGCCGCGTGTCACTATTGCGGCCCGTGTCACCGCGGCTGCATCACGCGGTCGTATTTCTCGAGCGTGAACGCGACGCTGCCTGCCGCCCAGGCGACCGGCCGGCTTACGCTCCGTCCGTACAGCGTCGTGCACAGCATTACGTACGACCGCAAAACTGGCCGGGCGACCGGTGTGCGGGTGATCGACGGCCAGACGAAGCACGCGATCGAGTTCAAGGCGCGGATCGTGTTCCTGTGCGCTTCGACGATCGAGTCGGCGCGGATTCTGCTGCTCTCCGGCATCGCCAACTCGAGCGGCCAGGTCGGCAAGAACCTGATGGATCACATCATGGGTGGCGGCATCGACGCGCCCGTCGATCGCGACACGATCGGCAACCGGCCCAACGGGATTTACGTGCCGCGCTTCCGTAACATCGGCAAAGGCAAGTCGCCGTTCCTGCGGGGGTACGGGTTCCAGGGTGGCGCCGGCCGCTCCGACTGGGGCCGCGGCGCGGGGCAGACGGGCTTCGGCGCCGATTTCAAGAAGTCGCTGCGCAAGCCGGGTCCGTGGGGATTCGGACTCTACGGCTTCGGCGAGATGCTCCCGAAGGAAGAGAATTTCGTCGAGATCGACAAGAACAAGGTCGATGCCTGGGGCATTCCGGTCGCCC
>QHTW01000064.1:0-4022 GCA_003220955.1 Gemmatimonadota bacterium
TGCGGTTTCTCCTCATCGGCCACCTCGATACGGTCGTCGATCCCGGCGGCGCCAACTTCGTACGCGAGGATTCGACCGCGCGCGCCGTCGGTGGAGCCGACATGAAGGGCGGCGATGTGGTGATTCTGTACGCGCTCAGGGCGCTCGCGGCCGCGGGCGCGCTGCGCGACTTGAACATCACGATCGTTTTCACCGGCGACGAAGAGCACCCGGGTGAGCCGCTCGCCGAGGCGCGGCGCGCGCTCATCGAGGCCGCGCAGCACAGCGACGTCGCGCTCGCGTTCGAGGCCGGGAACCGCGCCGATGCGACCGTTGCGCGCCGCGGCGCCAGCAACTGGCGCGTCACCACGACGGGCCGGCAGGCGCATTCGGCGGGCGTCTTCGGCGAGAATGCTGGCTACGGGGCGATCTACGAGCTGGCCAGGATTGTCGACGCCTTCCGTAACCAGCTCGCCGGCGAGCAGTACCTGACGTTCAACGTCGCCACGGCTGTGGGCGGAACCGACATCACCTACAGCGGCACGGCAGCGAGCAAGCTCAACATCATCCCCTCGCACGCGGTCGCGCAGGGCGACCTGCGGTTCATCTCGGATGCGCAGCTGCAGCGCACCCGCGCGACGATGCGCGCCATCGTGGCGGAGCACCTCCCGGGCACCGACGGGTCGATCGTGTTTCACGACGAGTATCCGGCCATGTCGCCCACACCGGGCAACGGCCGTCTGCTTGCGGTCTACGACTCCGCCAGCCGGGCGCTGGGCTACGGTCCCGTGGCCGCGCTCGATCCCGGGCGTCGGGGCGCCGGCGACATTTCCTTCGTCGCGCCACTGATCGACGGGCTCGACGGACTCGGGGCCCTGGGGAGCGGGTCGCACGCGCCGGGCGAGCGCGTGGATCTCAAGACCCTCCCGATGCAGACGGAGCGCACGGCGCTGCTGTTGTACCGCTTGGGGCGGCGGCCGGCGACGCAGTTCACGAGGGCCGCAGCAGGAGCGAACTAATGGTCCTGATGCTCGTGACTTTGGCCGGGCTGTTCTCGCCCCAGGATACGACGAGCGCCCGCACTATTCTCCGCGCCGCGACCGTGCTCGACGGCCGCGGCGGCGTGCAACACAACGTGGACATCCTCGTCGTGGGCAGCCGCATCGCGCGCATCGCCCCACGCGGAGCGCTGCCGGCGGGGGCACGGGTCGTAGACCTGGGCGACCGCACCGTCCTGCCGGGACTGATCGACGCCCATACCCATCCCGTGTGGTACTTCAACCGGCAGAATCGCCTCCACACGTCCGCCGACGGCGACACGCCCGCTCAGTCGATGCTCGCGGCGGCGGCCAACGCGTACGCGACCCTCCTGGCGGGATTTACGACGATACAGAGCGTGGGATCGCGGAGCGACGCGGACCTGCGCGACTGGATCGCGACACAAGGGCTGCCGGGCCCGCGAATCTTGACCTCATTGGAGCCGCTCGCCGATCCCCGGGTCGGCCCCGATTCGCTCCGCGCGCTGGTGCGCCAGCGCAGAGCCCAGGGCGCTGACCTGATCAAGATCTTCGCCTCGGCGAGCATCCGAGAGGGTGGTCAGCAGACGATGTCCGACTCGCAGCTCGTTGCGGTGTGCGGCGAAGCCAAATCACTCGGCTTGCGCACGCTGGTGCACGCGCACAGCGCCGCGGCCGTGCGCGCCGCGACACTCGCGGGTTGCACGCAGGTCGAGCACGGCATCTTCGTGACGCAGGAGGTACTCACGCTGATGGCGCAGCGCGGGACGTACTTCGATCCGCAGTGCGCGCTCGTGTTCCGGAACTATCTCGACAACCGCGCCCGGTACCTGGGAATCGGCAACTACACCGACTCCGGCTTCGCCGCGATGGAGCGCGCCCTGCCGCTCGCGGCGGCGGACATTCGCCTGGCGCTGGCGACGCCGGGGCTGAAGGTGGTCTACGGCACCGATGCGGTCGCGGGTGCGGACGGCCACAACGCCGAGGACTTGATTTGTCGGGTGGAGAAGGCGGCCGAGGCGCCGATGCACGCGATCATGGCGGCGATGTCGCTCAATGCCGAGGCGATGGGGCTGGCGGCTCGGATCGGCGCGATCGCGCCGGGGCTCGAGGCGGATATCATCGCCGTGGACGGTGATCCGCTCCGCGACATCACGGCGCTGCGGCACGTGAGCTTCGTGATGAAGTCGGGAAGGATCGTGCGCTTTTAGCGTGTAGGGGCGCAGCGTGCTGCGCCCCTACCCGCGATTGCTGCGGCTTACAGCTTCACCAACGTCCCGCGAATTTCGCCGCCGGGGTTTTTCTTCGTGTGAATGTTCACATACGAACGACCGGCGCGGATAATCCCCAGGATTGAATCGACTGGCACGGCGGATCCCTGCGTTGCCGTCCCTTTGAAGCCGACGCCCGTCGCGGGAGGGGCGAAGTTCACCTGCACGTTGCCCGCCACCGAATCAGCCGCCCGCCGGTGAATATGCCCCGCGATGATACTGTCGATCGCCCCGTCAATCACGACTTTCCACGTCACCACGTTGCCAAGAATGGTGACGGTCGCGTGCCCGGTTGCCGTCGTGGTGACCGGCGTCGGCGCCTCGTTGGCGCCGTTCAAGGTGGCGGTGTAGACCTCCAGGTCCGTGGGAATCGTCACCCCGTTGTCGCTGCACGCCAGGCCGACCAGCGCGACGGCTGGGAAGAATGCGAATGCTTGCGATAGACGCATATCAGTCTCTCCTTACGCAGTTTATCACAGGTGAAACTGCACAAAGCTTCGGTACGAACCACGGCCTCCTCTCGACGGCTGAAGGTTTACTGAACGACGACCTTCCCGGTCATGAAGGGATGCGGGGTGCAGTGATACGGAAATCCGCCCGCCGTGGGAAATGTGTGCGAGAAACGGTTGCCCGGACTGAGCTGCGGAGAATCCCACACCGCGTTGTCGGATGTCGTGGTGTGCGGCTCCTGCCCGACATCCTCACAGTTCACCCAGGTGACCGTGGCGCCTCTGGGGACGGCGAGCGAATCCGGATGGAACGCAAAATTGCGGATCGCGACGACGTATTGTAGCGAGTCGATGACGGTCACGGGCACGCGGCACTCCGCCGCGCCCCCGACGGTTGGTCCCGAGCCGCGCTCCGAGAAGCAGGCGAGGGCGATTGCGCAGCCGACGGCGCCCACTACCACCATGAGCCGTTTCATGGCTGCCTCACCACGACGACAGCTTTCATGAACGGATGCGGCGTGCAGTGGATGGCGTACTCGCCAGGCTGCGCGAACGTGTGACTCCACGTCTGGCCCGGCTCGATCGGCCCGGAATCCCACGAGCCGTCATCTGCCGTAATCGTGTGCACGAGCGGATCGTTGTTGGTCCAGGTAACGGTGCCACCTGCGGGTATCTCGATCCGTTTCGGTCCGAACACCATCGAGCGCATCTCCGCCTTCGTGGCATTCGCCACGTTCGCTGGCGCCCTCCCCGTGCCGCCCTTTGCCGCCGTTTTACCTCGCGCGCCGAAATACCGGTTCAGCGTAAACGGAATCGTGAACTCGAACCCGCCGCGGACTCTGTCGATACCCCGCGACGCGCCCTGGAGTGTGGCGGTATTCGTGTTCGTGACTTGCAGCGACAGCGTGTGTGGGGAGTAGGGAATCGCGACCTGAAGGCCCGCGCCCCAGGCGAGCTTCTCGCCGGGCCGCCGATCGATCAGCGTCGTGGCATCCCCGGCGAGCGCGAACCAGCGACTCAACCGAACGGTCGCGCCGCCGCCGACCGCGTACCGGGCCGTATCGCTATGGTAGCCGTTGGAGAGCAATCTGCCGGCGGCGATCAGCCGCAGGCGCCCGACATTGCGGGCTGCCGTCAGCTCCGCGTCGACGCTCCCCGCGGCCTGGTTGTAGCCGGCCTGGAACGCAACGCCGCGCTGCCCGTAGCGGGCGAACCCCTCCCACTCGTTCGGGAACGCGGCGGCCACGTCGGACGACGTCGCATAATTGAAACCGATGAGCAGTGGGAGTGGGAGCTGATAACTGAGG
>QHTW01000064.1:4054-18557 GCA_003220955.1 Gemmatimonadota bacterium
GCAGCGTGCCGCGCGCGCCCAGCCAGCCGCCCGACAAGTTCGGTGGCCGCTCGAGGACGGACTGGCACGAGGCTACGTCAGCGAATCCAACGACCGCGGCGAGGGCGCAGGACAGGCACACTGCGATCCGACGAAGCTGGGGCAACCGAGCCTCCTCATGAGAGCGACGCGTGCGTGAGGCGGCGGAGCGCCGCCTCTTTGCCGACGACCGACAGCAGCTCGTTCACAGGCTCCGACACCGTTCCTCCGGTTAGCGCAATGCGGATCGGCTGAAAAATCTTTCCCGCCGCCACATTGCGCTCTTCCGCCAGATTTCGCAACACGTGCTCGAGACTTTCCGGCTTCCAATCGGGCGCGTTCTGCAGCGCGATCACACTGGCCGCCAGCGACGCGTGATACCCCGTTGGGTCCTTGGCGATTTCCTTCTGCGCCTTCTCGTCGAGCTCGACGAACTTGCCGTCGAGCCGCACCGCGACCTGCCGCGCGACGTCGAGCGTGGTGCGCGAGCGGGTCTTCACGACGGCGATCGCCTTCAGGACTGCTTCCTTGTTGCCGTCGACGCCGAGCTTCGCCAGCTCGGGTTGCACGAGCGGATAACGGTTTAGCAAACCGCCGCCTTCAGCCACTCGGCCACCTCTCCCCGGGGGTGAATTATCCCCGGGGGAGGCTCAGCAATTCCTCTTTGCTCATGATCTCACGATCGCCGCCCGGACTCCATCCAAGCAACGCGAGAAAGTTACGCATTGCCTCTGGGAGAATACCTAGGTGCTGGTAGTCTCCGACAGCGGTCGCGCCATGTCGCTTGGAAAGTTTTTTCCCGTCGGGTCCGTGGATCATCGGCACGTGACCAAAAATCGGGGTCACCGCGCCGAGCGCCCGATAGGCCGCGAGCTGTTTGGGCGTGTTGGAAATGTGATCGTCGCCGCGGATCACGTGCGTGACGTGCATGTCGATGTCGTCGACGACGACGGCGAAGTTATACAATGGGGAGCGATCCGACCGCAGAATCACGAAGTCGCGGATATCCTCGCCCTTGAAGCTGATGCGTCCGTGCACCGCGTCATCCCACGACAACTCGCCGGGGGGGACGCGCAGCCGGATCGCGTCCTGCTCCATGTACGCCTTTCCCTGGTTGAGTAGCTGCTCGGCGACCTGCTGGTGCCGGGCGAGTCGAGCACCCTGGAAGACGGGTTTCTCGTCCCAGTCGAGGCCAAGCCACGTGAGCCCGTCGAGAATGACCTGCGTGTGTTCATCGGTGGAACGCGCCTTGTCGGTGTCTTCGATGCGTAGTAGGAACTTCCCGCCTTCTTTACGGGCGAAGAGCCAGTTGAAGAGCGCGGTACGGGCGCCGCCGACGTGCAGGTAACCAGTGGGGGAAGGGGCGAAACGGACGCGCACGGTCATTGGGAAATAATACGGCCGTCATAGAGTCTTCGGAAATCCTTCATAATCGTCCTCCCATGGTTAAGGAATCCTTTCCGAGAGGGTCCGATGTTACGACGTTTGCTATTGCTCCTCGCAGGACTGTCGCTCCCGGCCGTCGCCCGCGCGGGCGTGCCCGACTGGATCTTGCGGTACGAATGGTCGGTCAACAATCGGATTCCGAGCTTCTCGCGGCAAACCGGTCTCGCCTGCAACGTCTGTCATACGGCCTTCCCGATGCTGACGGCGTTCGGCCGGCAGTTCAAGCTCAATGCTTACACTCTGACCGGACTGCAGACCATCGGACCGACGGAGCCGACTCTCGACGATGGTGCAGACATCGTTCACACAGACCGCGAAGGCGCAGCCTGGCACGCAGGACGGCAACGTCGAGTTTCCGCAGCAGCTGAGCATCTTCTTCGGCGAAGCGATCTCGCCACGGATCGGCACGTTCATCCAGATCACCTATGACGCGGCAGCAGGCTCAATCGGGATGGACAACATCTCGCTGCGCTACGCGAAACGCGGGAAGTTCGCGTCGAAGCCCGTCCTCTGGGGCGTCACCGTGAACAACAGTCCGACGGTGCAGGACGTGTGGAACTCGACGCCGGTGTGGGGATTTCCGTTCGCATCTTCCGGCGTCGCGCCGACGCCTGCCGCCGCGCCGCTGATCGACGGAGGCCTGGCGCAGAACGTTGCGGGCATGGGCACATACGCGCTCTGGAACGACCATGTGTACAGTGAGCTGTCGGTGTATCGCTCGGCCCCGCAAGGCGGAGCCCATCCGCCGGATGCTTCGTCGGCGCTCATCACGAAGGGCGTGGCGCCGTACTGGCGGTTCGCCTACGTACCTCGAGGTGGGCACGTACGGGCTCGCCGCACGTCTGTATCCAACCGGCGTCACCGGTCCGACCGATCGGTTCACCGACGTGGGCGGCGACCTGCAGTACGAACGGCATGCGGGCACGAAGGGGCTGGGGACCTTCGTCGTGCACGCGAGCTACATGCACGAGCGGCAGAAGCTCGATGCGACGTTCGGCGGCGGCGGGGCGGCCAATGCGAAGAACACCCTCAACACCTTCCGCGCCGATGCCGCGTGGCTGACGCCCACCCGCTGGGGCGGCACGGTCGGCGTCTTCAGCACGAGCGGCACCGCCGACACGCTGCTGTATGCCCCGGGGGCGGTCACGGGGAACGCAACTGGAAAACCCAACAGCAACGGCGTGATCGCCGAGCTGCAGTTCATGCCGTGGATCAACACTCGCTTCTCGCTGCAGTACGTCGCGTATCAGAAATTCAACGGCGGGACGAGCAACTACGACGGTTCGGGACGGAGCGCGTCGGACAACAACACCGTATATGTGCTCGTGTGGTTGATGTTCTAGAAACGGAGAGGGGGGGATTCGAACCCCCGATAAGGTTTTAAGGCCCTATAACGGTTTAGCAAACCGCCGCCTTCAGCCACTCGGCCACCTCTCCCGGGGAGTGAATTATCCCCGGGGGAGGCTCACCGAGCAAGGCCATTCACTTGGTCCACACCTCGATCACGCCGCCCGAGTTGCCGAGTCCGTACCGCATTTGCGCCTCGCCGGCGTTCAGGAATCGCAGCTCGCGCACTTCGCTCACTCGCATCTCGCGCAGCCGACTGACGTCCCCGGTCTTCACGCCATTCAGGTAGACGCGGAGGTCGCCGGCAGTCGGATCCATGATGCTGACGGGACCGCGGGTATGCAGCCAGTTGGGCCGGAACTCCTGCACGAGCGCGTAGACATCGAGCGCCGTCGAGCTGGCGAACTCCTCCTCCGTGAGGGTGTTGGAGTTGCGGACTCCCGCCACCCGGCGCCTCGCGTCCACGGGCGGTAGTGGTGGAGGCGCGGGCAGCGGCGGGGCCGGGGGCGGGGACGGCTCTGGGGGCGGGGGGGGGGCCGGGACGGTCGCGACGCTGGGCTTGGGCACGCCGACGCCCGTCACGACCTCGATGATGCCGCCCGCATGGCCCACCCCGTAGCGCATCTGCGCTTCGGCCCCATTGAGGAAATGCAGCTCCTGAACGTTGCTGGTGTTGAACTCGCGTAACCGGCTCACGTCGCCCCACGGATGGCCGTCCAGATAGACCTGGATGTCGCCGGCATGCGGGTCCCTGATGCTGATCTGGCCGCGCTGGTGGAGCCAGTTGGGGCGCGCCTCCTGGACCAGCGCGTAGGCATCGATTGCGGTCGAACCCTCGATTTCCTCGCGATCGATCACGCTGGAGTTGCGGTCTCGACGGCGCGCGGGTGTGGGGCTCGGTGCTGGCGCTGCCGGCATGACAGCGGGGCCGGGCGGCGCGGCTTGTGGCGCCGCGGACGGTGCGGGCGGCGTGATCGGTCCGAGTCGCGCAACGGCCACGACCGGAACGGAAGGCGTGCCGTATACGACCGTACCGTCCCGCGGTCGGATGAAATCGGCGCTCCCCCCTTTCTCATGGAAGCCGGTCACCTCGGGTCGCACGCCCATCGCCATCGCCTGTTGCTTCCACTTGGCGTACGGCATGCGAATCAACCAGTCGCGCACGATCCAGACGCCATTCGGCAGGCGCATGAATTCCACGCGTCCGCCGGCGCCTAGAGCCACCAGGTCCTCCGGCAAACGGATATAACTGAACTCCATCCGTTTGAGCTCCGACGTCGTGCGATCGACCCAGAGCGTCCCGGTGATATCGGGAGCTCGGCGCTCGCGTGCCGACGTAAACAGCAGGCCGATGAGTCCCTCGGCCTCGCCCCGGCCGCTCTTCGCCTCGAAACAATGTGTGCGGAGGAAGGTGTCGCTCAGCAGTACGTCAGCGTCGGGTGCCCGATAGATCCAGCCAGTGTCGGTGACGACGACGTACCCCTGCTGGTCGAGCTCCGCGTCGGTCGCGAAATTACGGAAGGGAATCTTCTGAAAGCCCGCCACCTGGAACGTTGAGTCGGGGAGGCGTGGACGTCCGGAAACGTTCACGTCTCGCTCGAATACGGTCGTCTCGAACCAGTAAGCCGGCACACGCGATGTCCACGAAACTGCCGCCAAGGCTTCGCGGATTTCGTCCCACAGGGCGGCGACCGCGGCCCCCGCGTCGATGTCGCATTGGCGCTCGCCGGCGACCACCAGCTCCTGCAACGAAATCGGAATCGGATCGATGACGGCGTTGTATCCCGTCACTTCCCCCGCCCGCAGCGCCAGCGGCGGAGAGACGAGCGGTCGAAAGCCGATGCGCTTGGAGCGGAGGCGGTAGGAACCCGCCGCGGGAGCGGTCAGGGAAAATTCGCCCGCGGCGTTGGTCATGGCGCGCGCACGCTCGACGCCGTTGGCGTCGATGAGGGTGAGGAACGCGCCGGCCAGGGGCGCCCGGCTCACGCTGTCCGTCAGCAGCCCGCGTACGGTCTGCGCGGCGGCGGGAGTCGCCGCCAGGAGAAGCAGCGTCGCTAGCCTTATTCCCACCATGTGAAGCGCTGCGGCTCGAGCCGGGCGAGCCGGTAGAGATTGCGGGCAAATCGTCCCACAAAGAGCGCCACCATCCCGGTCAATAGGATCGCGAGCGTCCAATTGGCAACCAGTGCGATCGACCATGGGCCCTTCACCTCCCAGAGTGCGGCAAGCGCGAGCGTCGTGTTCAGCAGGACGAGCAACAGGCGCACTTCCGTCGGTCCGATGCGCCCGTACGAAATCTTGAACACGCCGAACACACTCGATTCGAGGTAGACATTGATCGACAAAGCGAGATACACCACGACGAGCCCCAGCGCGAGGCCGAGATTCACATACGGCGACAGGCCGATGCCCAGGCCGATGACGGCGGTTGAAAACGCGTCCACGACGTGATCGACATAGTACCCGTACTTGGGACGCTGCGTGCCGCGCACGCGCGCGAGGGTGCCGTCGAGGCTGTCGCCCAGCCAATTGATGACGAGCATCAGGCTCGCCACCCAGAGCCAGGCGGGGCTGTAGTGGGTCAGCGCGTACGCCGCACCGGCGCCGGCGGCGGCGATCGTGCCGAGGGCCGTCAGGTGGTTGGAACGAATCGAGCGCGGCACGCGCGCCGCCAGGCGCAGCAAGATGCGCCGCTCGACTCCGGCGAGCAGGAACGTCAGCTCCCGCTGTCCACCAGCCGTGTCTTTCGCCATGGAGGTCAAGTCAGCGGAGGGCACAGGATTCGAACCTGTAAGGGCTTGCGCCCGCCGGTTTTCAAGACCGGTGCCTTAGCCATTCGGCCAGCCCTCCTTTTGCGCCGTTCCTCCTTAACCTACCAAGATTGTTCAGCTTTGGAGCGCCCCTTGCGGGGTTCTTGCGCTTCGGTATATCTTCGGGTCCCTCGATTCGAACCAAAACGGGACCAACCAATGTCGATTTCCCACGTTCTGTTTCGACGTACTAGCAGCGAACGTTGGAACTCGCACCTTACACGGCCCGTTACGTTCAGGACTGTCCGGCCCGTTCACTTTCCTGGGAATTCTCGCGTATGAAACTCTCCGAAACCGCCATTCGACGTCCCGTCCTCGCCAGCATGTTCTCGGCCGCGCTGGTGCTGTTCGGGTTCATCGGCTACACGCGGCTGTCCGTGCGCGAGCTGCCCGACATCGATCCTCCGATCATTTCGGTCTCGACGGTGCTCCCCGGCGCGAACGCGCAGGTGGTGGAGACGGCGGTGACCGACGTGCTCGAGGAAGAGCTGTCGACGATCCAGGGGCTGCGCACGCTGAGCAGCGCGTCCGCGGAGCAGACCAGCAACATCACGCTGGAGTTTACGCTCGACCGTCCGGTGGACGTCGCGGCGCAGGACGTGCGCGACAAGGTGTCGCGCGTGCGGGGTCGCCTGCCGGTGGACGTGCTCGAGCCGGTGATCGCGAAACAGTCGGCCGACGCCCAGCCATTCTTCTGGCTCGCGCTCTCCAGCGACAATTACGACCTGATGCAGCTCTCCGACATCGCGGATCGGTTCGTCAAGGCGCGACTCCAAAGCCTGCCGGGTGTGGGCAGCGCCCAGATCTTCGGTGAGCGGCGCTACTCGATGCGCGTCTGGGCGAAGCCCGAGGCGTTGTCGGCGCGCAGTCTGACGGTCCAGGACGTCGAAAACGCGATCGTCTCGCGCAACGTCGAGATCCCGGCGGGCCGCATCGAATCCACCCGCCGCGAGTTCTCGGTGCGCTCGCTGGGCGAGCTCAAGACGCCACAGGAATTCGGCGAAATGGTCGTGGCGAGCCAAGGCAGCCAGCTCATCAAGCTCAAGGACGTTGCGCGCGTCGAGCTCGGCCCGGAGGACGACCGCTCGATCTTCCGCTACAACGGCTCTCCGTCCGTGGCCATCGGGGTGGTACGGCAGTCGAAGGCGAACCTCATCAATGTCGCGCGGAGCATTCGCGGGGAGCTCCCCGCCATCCAGGCGACGTTGCCGCTCGGCGTGAAGCTGCAGAGCGCGTACGACGGCTCCGTGTTCGTGACGCACTCGATCAACGACGCGCGCCTCACGTTGCTCATCGCCGCGATCCTCGTCGTGCTGATCATCTTCGTCTTTCTGCGAAACGTCCGGGCCACGATCATCCCCGGTCTTGCCATCCCGGCGTCGATCATCGCGACCTTTGCGATCATGTACTTCCTCGGTTTCTCGATCAACAACTTTACGCTGCTCGCGCTGACGATTGCGATCGGCATCGTGGTGGACGACGCGATCATCGTGCTCGAGAACGCCTTCCGGCACCAGGAGGAGCTGCATGAACAGCCGGAGGAAGCAGCCGTGCGCGGGACGAACGAAATCGGGTTCGCGGTCATCGCGACCACGATCGCGCTGGTGGCGGTGTTCTCGCCGCTCGCGTTCCTGACGGGCACCGCGGGCCGGTTGTTGAGCGAGTTCGGCATCGCCGTCGCGGGTGCGGTCGTGATCTCGGGCTTCGTCGCGTTGACGCTCACACCAATGCTCTGCGCCAAGATCCTTCGGATGCAGCACCAACACGGCAAGGCCTTCGAGCTGTTCGAGCGCGGCTTCAATGCGCTGTCGGAACGGTATTCACAGCTGCTGCGGCGCGCCGTCGATCACCGCGTTGCCGTCCTGCTCGGGACGCTGGCGGTCGTCGCCGTCTCCGTCTTTGCGTTTCTGATTTTCCCGCCGACGCGGCTCCAAAACGAGCTGATCCCGGAAGACGATCGCGGCTTTTTCCTGGTCGTGGTCCGGGGACCGGAAGGCGCGTCGCTGCCGTACACCGACAGCTACGTGCGCCAGGTGGAACAAATCATCGGGCGCACGCCCGACGTGAACGGGTACTTCACGATCATCGGCGGATTCGCGGGTGGCGTGAACAGCGCATTCATCGGCGTGATCCTGAAGGATTGGGGCGACCGTCACACCAGCGTCCAGCAGATGATCGGCGGGCTGTTTCCCCAGCTCATGGGGATCTCGGGAGTCCTGGCATTTCCCTACGCGCCCGGTGCGATCGGCTTCTCGCAGCCCATCCAGTACGTCGTGCAGAATCCGGATTTCGCGAAACTCGGCGACATCATGGGACCGTTCGTCGGTCGGGTCTCCCAAATCAAGGGGCTCGCCAACGTCCAGACCGACTTGTTTGTGAACAAGCCGGAGCTGCGGGTGACGTTCGATCGCGATCGCGCTGAGGATTTGGGCGTGCCCGTCCGGGACGTGGCGGGCGCCCTGCAGACGTTCCTCGGCGGCCGCCGGGTCAGCACGTTCACGCGGAACGACAAGCTCTATTACGTGATGGTGCAGCTCGATCCCAAGGATCGTGCGACGCCGAGCGACATGCGCGGGATTTATTTGCGAGGGAAGAGCGGGCAGCTGGTTCAGCTCGACGCCCTGGCAAACGTGAAGGAAGGGGTGGGCGCGCGACAGATCAACCACTTCAACCGGGTGCCGGCCTTCACCTTGTCGGCTTCGCTCCTGCCGGGGTTGGCGCAGGGTGAAGCGCTCGATTCGATCGATGCGGTCGCGAGGCAACTCCTGCCGCCCGGGACCACAACGGCGCTCGCCGGAGAATCACGCGAGTACAAGGAGAGCGGGAGCGCCATCTACTTTGCGTTCGTGATCGCGCTCATCGTCGTGTTCATGGTGCTCGCCTCGCAGTTCGAATCGCTGCTGCACCCCTGGACGGTGCTCCTGGCCGTTCCGCTCGCCGTCACCGGTGCGCTGGCGACGCTGAAGTTCGCGGCGATCATCCATCGGTCGGGCGCGACCATGAACCTGTACAGCCAAATCGGGATGATTCTCCTCATCGGACTGGTCTGTAAGAACTCGATTCTGCTCGTCGAGTACACGAACCAGCTCAGGGAGAAAGGCCTCGACACCGTCGCCGCCGTCCTCGAGGCGGGGCGGATCCGGCTGCGCCCGATTCTCATGACCTCCGTCGCGACGATCATGGGCGCGGTCCCGGTCGCCTGGGGCGTCGGCGCGGGCTCCGCGTCGCGCAAGCCGCTGGGCTACGCGATCGTCGGCGGCGTGTTCTTCTCTACGGCGCTCACGCTGTTCGTCGTGCCGGTCGCGTACCTGGTCCTGCCGTCGGTGATCGCGTGGCTCGTCGGGCGCGCCAGGGTCCGTCAGCGCGAGCCGGTGCCGGCAGAGGGGAGCGACTGATGCTGGCGTTGTTACTCGCGCTGCAGGGACCCGCAGCGCCGGCCGCGGTCGCGATCGACACGCTGCCACAGGTCACGTTGCGTGAGGCGCTGCAGCGCGCCGCGCAGCTCGACCCGAACTACGTCTCGGCGCTCGGCCAGGTCGACAACGCCGTGTGGGCGCGGCGCAGCGCGTTCTCCGTGTTCATCCTGCCCTCCATCTCACTCGCGACGACGGCGACGCGGAATAATCCGCCGTTCTTCAACTTCGGGACGCTGCGCCCGGAGAAGTACGCGGTGCAGGGGTCGATCACGGCCTCGTACGATCTGTTCCTCGGCGGCCAGAAGTTTGCCGAGCTGTCGCGCTCGGGCGCGGCGCTCGAGAGCGCGCACGCGGGCGAGCTCATCCAACGCTTCACGACCGCATTCCTGACCGAGTCCGACTATTACGACGTCTTGGCCAATGCGGAGCTCGATCGGGTCGCGCGTGACAGGCTGCGGCGCGCGCGGGAGCAGCTCGCGGTCGCGCGGGCCAAGGTGTCTTCGGGTGCCGCGGTCCAGACCGATTCCCTCAATCTGCGCCTGGAGCTGACGCGAGCTCAAATCGCGCAGCTGCAACAGGCCTCCAAGCTGCGAGTCGCCCGCCTGCAGCTCGGCCGCCGCATCGGCGCGGCAGGCCCGGTCGATGCCGCTCCGCTCGATTCCACGCTCGCTCCGGCGCTGCCGGTTTCGCTGGCGGATGCCATTACCCAGGCTGCAGCGCAGGGGCCGGAGTACCGGCGCGTCGCGGCGGACGAGCGCGCCGCCGCCGCCACCTACCGGTCGCGACTTGGCAACTACCTGCCCCATGCCACGCTGTCGTGGACGGGAGTGGGGTTCGACAACAAGTTCCTTCCGTCAGGCGCGAAGTTCACGCAGTTGTCGCTCGCGATTTCGTTTCCGCTGTGGGACAACATGCGGCGCGAGTTGTCGCTGTCGCAGGCCCGCGTGAGCCGGGATGTCGCTCGCGCGATCCGCGACGACATGCAGCGGGCCGTGCAGCACGACGTCACCGCGGCGTACGACGCGTATGAGACGACGCGCACGTCCGTTGGGCTGTCCGCCGAGGCTTTGGCGGCTGCGCGCGAGAGCTTCCGCATTCAGCAAACCCGTTACCAGAGTGGGGCGACGACGATTCTCGACCTGGTCGACGCCGAAGTGAACCTGTCCCAGGCCGAGGCGGACTATGTGGCAGCGCGCTACGGCACGCGACTCGCGCTCGCCGGCCTCGAGACCATTCTGGGCAAAAGACTCTTTACCGATAAGGAACCACAGTGATGTCGTACCGCGCCCTTGCTGTTCTGCTCCTGCTCGCGGCACCCGCTGCCTGCAAAAAGGCCAAATCCGCGGCTGGTGGAGGCCCCGGTGGCCCCGGCGGCTTCGCCATGCCCGTCGAAGTCGCTGCCGCCATCCGCGACACGGTCGTCGACGCGATCGCCGCGACCGGCCAAATCGAAGCGATCCAGTCGATCGAGCTGCGGCCCGAAGTCTCGGGCCGCATCACCGACATCTTGGTGCGGGAAGGGCAGCTGGTCGGCGACAGCACCCCCCTGTTCAAGGTAGATGACGCCGAGCTGAAGGCGCAGGCCGCGCAGGCCGATGCGGAGCGCCAGCTCGCGCGCCAGGCGCTGGAGCGGACCAAGCAGCTGATCGCCCAGAGGGCGTCGTCGGCCTCGGATCTCGAGCAGGCGGAGGCGAAATCGCGCGGCGCCGCCGCCAACTACGATCTGCTGAAGACGAGGCTCGACCGCACCGTGGTGCGCGCGCCGTTCGGCGGCGTGGTCGGCCGGCGCCTCGTGAGCATCGGGACGTACGTGTCGCCGCAGACGCCGCTCATCACGCTACAATCGGTCAATCCGCAGTACGCGTCCTTCGACGTGCCGGAGCGGTACGCCGACCAGCTGCGCCGCGGCCAACTGGTGAGCTTCCAGGTTGCCGCGCTGCCGGGGAAGAATTTCTCCGGGGAGGTCGTGTTCGTGGACCCGGTGGTCGCGCTGCCCGGCCGGACGATTCTCATCAAGGCGCGCGTGCCGAACAGCGAGCACCAGCTCCAGGCGGGGATGTTCATCGAGGCGCGGCTCGCGACCGACCTTCGGCCCAATGCCGTCGTCGTGCCCGAGGACGCGCTGCTCCCGATGCAGGGCGCGACGTTCGTCTGGGTGGTGAAGGACGGCAAAGCCAATCAGCGCCAGGTGACGGTCGGCGTTCGGACCGCCGGCTGGGCTGAGGTCCAGAGTGGCGTGGAAGCCGGGGACCAGGTGGTTGTCGGCGGACTGGAGCGGCTGTTCCCGAACGCGCCCGTCATGGCGCGCGTCGTCGAGCGGCACCGCGGCGTGCCGACGGGACAGGAGTCGACCGCCGCGACGACACGGCCGGCCGGCGGGAGCGCCGCGCCAGCCGGGAAGGACTCAACGAAGCACTAGCGGACCGGCCGCTCCGGCAGCGGCTGCAGCGTCGTCTCGGTGTTGCGGAAGATCGCCTGCGCGATCTGCTGCGCACGCGCCGAGAACGGGCTATTCGAGGCCTGGAGCTCCTGCGCCATCGTATAGTACGTCAGACCGTACAGCTGCAGGATTCCTTCCGACGGCTTGTCCAGCCACCCCAGCGGGCGGGGTCGCGCCGCCTCGTCCGCGTGATACACGTCGAACAGCAGCTTCGTCGTGCGCGGCAGGTTCACGTAGCCGAGCGACTGCACCGCCTTGATGCTGTCGGACGGCACGAGCTCCTTGGTCCGCAGCACGCGCGCGAAGCCCTGGCCTTCCAGATGCCCCGTGAAGCCGAATTGATCCGCGTACAGGCCGACGGTGCGTGAAAAGTAAATCGGCCGTTTGCCGAGCTGATCCTTGATCACCTGGAGCACGATGACGTCGGCGCGCTCGACGTACGGCCGGCCGAGCATCTGCGGATCGAGGGTGACGCGGATCGTGTCGGCGCCGCTGCCGAGCCTCACATCGCGCTTCGATTCCAACATGTAGAACTGCTCGAGCGCGGCCAGCTGCTGGTCGCTGAAGCTCATCAGCTTGCCGGTCGGCATCGGCCACTGCCGGCCGCGATAGATCGCCGGGGCATTGGTCGAATCGAACGCCGTGAGGGGACGGCGCTGCAGCTGGCGCACGTACCAGTCGGTGTTCGCCAGCGACAGGTTGACGATCGTCACGTCTTTGCGAATCCCCTCGACCTCCTGCGCGTACCACAGCGGGAAGGTGTCGTTGTCGCCGGCCGTCACCAGCACTCCGTAGGGCTCGACCGACTGCAGCAGGTCGTAGGCAAAATCGCGAGCCAGCCGCTCGTTCTTGCGCGAGGCGGCGTGCCGGTTGCCGATGAGCGGGATCAACGCCAGCGCCAGCAGTGGCGTGCCGTAGAGCCAGCGGCGCGCCTCGTTCGGCTGGCGCTCGCGGAACCACTCGCCCACCCATTCGATACCGGCCGCGAGTCCCATCGCGACCCAAATGCCCCACAGCGCGAACGACACCAGGAAGAAGTAGTCGCGCTGGCGCACCTCGTGCGCCGCCAGCGGCTCCCCGGGGTGGAGCGAGTAGCCGTACTTGAAGTTGAGATAGAAGACGAGCGCGAACGTGAACGTGAACATGAGCAGCGTCATCGCGATGGCGGTGCGCCGGTCCGCGCGCCAGTGGCGGATCGCTCCCGAGATGCCGAGGAACGCGAACAGCACCGCCAGCACGCGCTGCACGCGGTCGGACCAGTCGTGCGCGAATTGCCAGCTGAAGTATTGCGCGTAGTTGACGAGTTGCGCCCAGTACAACGCGGCCGTATGGCCCGTGTTGCCGAAGCCCGGTCCCTGCGTCGGATTGTCGAAGATGGACGGCTTGCCGTACTGCTGGCGCGTGAGCACGGCCCACAGCGCCTCCCAGTTGGTCGGCTCCCCTTCGTTGATCGGCGGATGGAACGCGGCGCGAATCGGCAGGAACGTGTAGACGGACACGCCGACGATCGCCACGAGCAGCGCGGCGACGGCGAACGAGACGTTGCCGGCGAGGATGGCGTAGACGAGGGCGGCGACGAACAACACCCCGGCGACGGCAATGGGCCCCCAGCCCTCGAGGCCGAGTGACAGCAGCAGGCCCCAGACCGTGGTGAACACCAAGAACTGCGACCACTCGACGCTGCGCTCCCCATCCGACACCGGCCGGTTCTTCTTGAGTGGCGGATACAGCAGGATCATCACCACGGGGCCGACCAGCACGCCCATCATGTGATTCGTGGCGGTGAGCGCGAGGAGATAAATGATCAGCAGCAGGTGGTGATCGTGCGCTTCGCCGGCCGGCTGATCGTCCCAGCGGACGATCAGCCACAGAATCAGCGCGATGGACAGCAGGCTGAGCGTGTAAACCTTTTCATTGACGACCGATTGGTTCCACACCGTGAACGCGGTGGCGGAGACGAACGCGCCGGCGAGCGCGGCAAGGCGCCTGGGCCACAGGGCGGGAACGAACGATCGCAGCCAGCGCTCGGCGACGAGGAACCAGCAGCCGGCGGAGACCGCGCTCGTGACGGCCGCGAAGAGATTGATGCGCGCCGCGTACCCTGCCGCGAACGGCAGCAATCCGAACGCGTGTGCGATCAGCACAAACAGCGGATTCCCCGGCGGATGGGGAATGCCGAGTGTGTACGCGGCGGCGATGTACTCCGATGTGTCCCAGAACTGGGTCGTCGGGGCGAGTGTGAGGACGTAGAGGATCAATGCGCCGAGGGAAACACACCCCGCCATCAGGTAGGGTGGTTTAACGGCGGTTGACGGCGTGCTGACGGGGTAGTCGGCTTGCCGTGGCGTGGCTGCGGCGCGATTGGGATACGTGGTCGTCATAGGCCCAATAATCTAGTGACGGAACTGCCGCATACCGGTCAGGATCATGGAAAGGTCGTGCTCGTCCGCCGCCGCAATGACCTCGGCGTCCCGCACGGACCCACCGGGCTGGATAATAGCGGTTCATCCACGCCGTCCCGGAAGGGGAAGAAGGCATCGCTAGCTAACACCGCACCGCGAGGATCGTGCCCCTGTTGGCGCGCCTTGTGGACGGCCAGGAACGACGAGTCCACCCGGCTCATCTGCCCGGCGCCTATCCCAATGGCCGCTTCATCCTTGACGAGGATAATCGCGTTGGACTTGATCGATCCGACCGCCGCCCACGCGAAGCGCAGGTCGTTCCATTGCGCATCCGTGGGACGGCGGGTGGTGGCCATCTGCCACTTGGACTCGTCCGCGACGCCGCTGTAGCGGAAGCGGTCCTGGACCAGGAATCCGCCCCGCACCCGCTTGTAGTCGAGCGTCGGCTGGTCGTCGGTGGGGGGGAGCTCCACCACACGCAGGTTCTTCTTTTCCTTGAAGACGGCGATGGCGTCAGCGTCGATCCGCGGCGCAACCACGACTTCCACGAACAACTCCCGCATCGCTTCGGCGGCCGCGCGGTCGACCACCGTGTTGAACGCGATCACCGACCCGAACGCGGAG
>QHTW01000173.1:0-3944 GCA_003220955.1 Gemmatimonadota bacterium
GCGATGTGATTCGGACCAGTCGAGCAATCTGAGTGCTTGTGTAGGGGCGCAGCATGCTGCGCCCCTACAATGTTGTCCTACCGGTTCGGCCCTATCAGAATCGCATTCGTCAGAAGCTTCGCCGGACCTCGCCAAAACGCGCGAAACAACGGATCGCTGAGAAACAGCACGACCCGCCCATTGCCCTGGTTCTCGACCACGGCCCAGGTCGAGCCTTTGAGCAGGCGCGCGGTGTTGTCGGGCCAGGTGAAGCCGGACAGCACAAGCGAGTCCACCGGATCGGCGAACGCGACAGCATTCGCCCCGTTTTTCGACGGTTTCCAGAACGTGTCCCCATCGAGGAAAACCGGGATCCGGTCCCGCTCGTAGCCCAGCGTCAGCCAGTGCGTGGTGTCGAGCGTGGCGCGGAAGATCGCGCCCGGGATCCATTCGGGTCGATCGCGCGGCGGGGCCGTCTTCGAAATCATGGGGGGCGCATCGCCCGTGATGGTGGTGTCGGCATTCGCGCCGCTGTCGGGTGCCACGCTCGCGACGCTGGAGAGCTCCAGGTCCTTATTGGCCGCCAGCTCGCCCGCGCCGCCGTATCCGATCAGCACGCCGCCCGAGCGCACCCACGCCTTGAGCCGCTGCACGCCGTCATCGCCGAGCTCGCGGCGCATGCGGCTGCCGCTGCCGTCGGGAACGATCAGGACATTGAAGCTTGGCAGGTCGCTCATGCGCCCGATTGCCCGGAGGGGCACGGGTGTGAACGGCGCGTTCAACTCCTTGGCCAGGAAGTACCAGAGCCAGCCGTAGCTCGTTTCGGAGATCCCGTCGCCGGCAGCCACCAAGATTCTGGGGGCGTGGAGGCCACCGACCTCGTCCGAACCTATGCCGACGTCGGCGGAGTCCGGGAAGGCCGTCTGCACGGCGATCACCGGGACGCCGAGTGCCGGGCCGAGCGCCGCGATGCGCTCGTGCAGCGTCGCGGGATTCCGTTGAGTGCGCGCGATGAAAGCGCCTCGCGGATACGTCCGCCCGTCCGCCCGCACCGGGGCTCGGGCCGCGGACAGTTTGAAGCCTTCCCCCTCCAGCGCGATCACGAGCCGTGCGGCTCCAGGCCGGTCGTTCAGAAAGAGATAGGCGCTCGAGGCGCGTGTGGCCGCCGGCGGAGCAGGAAGCGTCGAGTCCGCTACGGCCTCGCCGCCGGCACCGGCATCCTCCGTCCAATAGGCATCGAGATTGAAGGACAGCGGCAGCGACCACGCGGTGATGTCGTAGAACCCGTAGTCTTCCTTGTCCGCCTCGTCCCCCCGGCGCCGGTTACGATGGAACTTGGCCTGCTCGCGCGCGACAAACGATCGCGACATTTCCGCGTCGGGCTCCAGCATGGCCTTCGCGAGCCGCCCCTGGGGCTGATTGAAATCGACGACGTAACTCCCGGCAGGGAATGTTCGGGCGGACGCGGCGCCGCGGAGACTCAGGTAGCTGTGCGCCGCGCGCGAGGCTAAGGGCTGCCTCAAGCGTGTGACCTCGATCCCGTTGCGCAGCAGCAGCCCCACGACGTGCGCCGCTGACTGTGGGTCGTTGCCGGGAACGATGACCACGCGCTTGATGCGGTCGGTGGCGGCTTCCGCCATCGCGGAACGACGGAAACCGTAGTAATCCACAAGCCGGCTTTGCCGGTTCTTGGCCGTCGTTTCGAGGGTGGCCAGCGACGCGACGAAATGGTGCGCGATCCCATCCCGCAATGTCGTGATCGTGCCGTCGTCGCGGCGATTGTTGAATTCGCGGCCGCCATCGGTCTCATACGTCATGCCGGTCGCGCCCTGGAAGGTGGACCACTCGTCCCAGTACCCGACATAGAAGAAGTCGAACACGCCGCGCACTTGATACTGCCAGCCATAGCGATCGAAGGCGGCGGCGTTGCCGCGCCCATAGGTGTCGAACCATTTCGTGGTCTGGGGCGGAAGATTCATGTTCACGGCCTGGGCGACGGGCGGGAAGAAGAAGGTCGCCGTGGTCGAGTGATGATCCACGAACACTTGCGGTCTCCAGCGCAGCACGCCGTCCACCATCGCGCGCACCTCCGGCTGACTTTGCGCCAGGAGGTCGCGATTCATGTCGAAGCGGAAATGGCTGTAGCGACCCGTGATGCTCCACGGCTCGGCCTGCTCGAACGCGAACGGATGGTCGGCGCCGACGGCGATCGAGTTATACCAGGCCGCGAACCGCTCGTGCCCGTCGGGGTTGGCCGACGGATTGAGCACCACCACCACGGATTTGAGGATCTCGAGCGTTTGCGGTTCGTCCGACGCCGCCAGCTGATAGGCCACCTGCAGCGCCGCCTCGAACCCCGCCGGTTCGTCGCCGTGGACCGAGTAATGGAATACAGCCACGGCCGGACTCTGCGCGGCGATCGCCGCCGCGCGCGCGGCCGACGTCTTCCGCGGGTCGGCGAGCTCCGCCATGCCGGCGCGGATCTGATCCAGCTTGGCCAGGTTCGCGGGATCGGAGATGATCAGTGCCCGAATCGGCCGGTACTCGGTGGTGCGGCCCCAAGTCTCGATCCGCACGCGGTCGCTCGCGGTAGCGACCAGGGTGTCGAGATAGTGCTGCATCACTGCGTACATCGTGTGCTGCTCGCCGGCCGCGTAGCCGGTGATCGCTTCGGGACGTGGCACCGCGGGGCGATAGGGGCCACGCGAGTAGAAGTCGAATGGGACCTGGGCGGCGAGCGGGGGGCGGGACACGAGGCTGCCCCACACCAGCAGGGTGAGTAACGGGCGCATGGAATCCTTCAGGATGATGTTGTGACGAGTCCACCCTTTAGGGTGGGAATTACGCCCGGCGGCGGGCCGCCGGCAGCGCTTGATCGAAAGAAGCGAACTCGAATGGCTTGGGGACGCAAGGCCGGCCGGTGCCGTCGAGAAACCGGCGCATCTGTTCATTCACGAGGTCGCCCGTCGTGAAGATCACCCGCTCGGCGTGGGCGGGGTCGTTGCTGCGCAGCCGCTCGAACAGCTGCTCGCCGGAGAGGTCCGGCATGCGCATATCGACGATCACGGCATCGTATTTCGATGCCTTGAGACGAACGAGGGCGTCTTCGCCGCTGGCGGTCGTCTCGACCTCGTGGCCCTTGCCCGCGAGATACCGCTGCAGCGACACGCGGACCGATGCCTCGTCGTCCACCACGAGTACCCGCAGGCGGTCGCTGCCCATGGATTGCATGTGGGGGAGGGCAGTCTGCTCCCCCGAGGTGCGCGGCGCGGTAATCGGGAGCTCTACGACGAACCGGGCACCTGTTTGCGGCGGGTTTTCCGCCCAGATCCGACCCTCATGTTCGCGCACGATTCCCAGCGAGATCGAGAGCCCCAGACCCGTTCCCGAACCGGTGGGCTTCGTGGTGAAAAAGGGGTTGAAGATCCGCTCGATCAGGTTAGCGGGAATGCCGGCGCCGGTGTCCTCGATTTCTATGCGGATCGCGTCGCTGCCGCGGCGCGTGCGCACCGTCAGGCGGTGGTGGTGCCCATCCCGCTGCTCCATCGCCTGCTCGGCATTGGTGATGAGGTTCAGGAAGACCTGCTGCAGCTGGTGCGCATCGGCCATCGTCTCCGGGATCGATTCGTCGTATTCGCGACGGACGTCGATGCCGCGCACCCGCAGCTCGTAGCCGCGCAGTTCGAGCGTGTCGTCGAGCACTTGGTTGATCGCCGTGGGGATCTTTTCGGCTTTATGCTGGCGTGCGAAGGTCAGCAGGTTCTGCACGATGCGGCTCGCGCGCCGCGCTTCGCTGTAGATCGTTTCCGCCGCTGTGCGCTGATCGGGAGGAAAGCGCTTTTCGGCCAGCAGCAGCTGCGCGAATGCCGAGATGCCGGCCAGTGGGTTGTTGAGCTCGTGCGCGACGCCCGAGACCAGCTGCCCGATCGCCGACATCTTCTCCGACTGAATGAGCTGCTCCTGCA
>QHTW01000173.1:4216-4450 GCA_003220955.1 Gemmatimonadota bacterium
GCGGCCGTTCGCGTCCAGGGTGACGATGGCGTCGGAAGCCGACTCCACGAGGTGGCGGTAGCGGGCCTCGGAGCGAGCCAACGTGTCCTGGGCCCGCTTGGGGTCTGTGATATCGCGGAGCGTGGCGACCGTTCCAATCAGCGCACCGTTCACGCGAAACGGCCCGCTCGACACGGACACGTCCCGCTCTTCGCCTGTTTCGTGATTGACGATGCGCGTTTCGTAGCGCTGCGG
>QHTW01000174.1 GCA_003220955.1 Gemmatimonadota bacterium
AACGCGAAACCAGCGCGTCGAGCGCGCCGAGCTGCTCACCATCCCCTCGGCGTGCCGCGCGTCGTCCGGCCGACAGCACCCACGGAATAAGTCGCCGGGCAAATCGGTCTCGATCGCAGGCTCGCCACCGCGCGTCCTGTACTGCCGCGAGACGGGACTTGATCAACGGCGCGGCCGCGTCAATCGCCCGCTGCACCAGATTGCGAGCGACCGGGACCGATGCTCTGGTGCGGGCGGCGGCGAGAATCCGCGTTGCGGCTGCTGGATTGGTTCGAGCCGTGTTTCCTTCGACGACGATCGCCTCCACGAGCTTTGCGATCCGCACCACAAGAACGGTGCAGGACTCCTCTCCCTCGACCCCCGCAAACGCGCCCACCGTGGCACCGCCGGTCGACGACGCGAGCGTCGCGAGCTGGTCACACCAGTCCAGGCGGCCGCCGGTCCCTGCGACTTGCTGGTCACGAACCTTCCTGGCGAGTCGCTCTTCGAGCGCGAGCGCCCGGGCGAGTGTCGGCGGCGGCAGGAATGTGACGGTGCTGATCGAAGCGTGCACCGAGCCGAGCCGGTCGATCCGCCCGACCCGCTGAGCGAGACGTGCGGGACTCCACGGCAGATCATAATGCACCACGCGCTCGGCGTCCTGGAGATTGAGGCCCTCGCTCAGCAGGTCGGTGGCGATGAGGAGATCGGTTTCGACGGCGGCGGCGGGCTGAGGCCCACCCTGAGCGCGCGGCGCAAAGGCCCGCAGCACATCGGCGCGTGAGGCATCGCCTGATGCGAAGCGGCCGGCGTGTCCGAATACCGCGGCGCGGCGCGCGAAGCGCAGCCGTTGCATGAGGTATCGCGCCGTCGGCTGGGCGTCGGTGAAGACGATAGTCTCGGCGGCGCGTTCAGCGAGGAGGCGTTCCAGCGCATCGGCCTTGGGGTCGGCTATGGCGGCCCGCGTCAAGAGCCCGCGGAGGCGAGCCAGGGTGCGACGATCATCCGCGAATGGCGCGACCGGTTCGCTGGCCGTGTCGAGGAGCAGTGGAAACAGCACGAGCTGGATATCCGATTCGGCCGCGCGCGGGAAGCAGCGCTGAAACTCCCGCGGCGTAAGCGAGCGCCCCTCGGTCGCGGCCCCGGTTGCGAGGTCGAGATACGCCTCGTGCCGGGTGAGCGCGGCGCGAAATGCCGCTATGCTGGATCCCAAACGCCGTAACAGCATCAACCGGAGCAGCGGCGCCGCTCCGCCCCCTGCACGCAGGGAGGAGACGCCCGCAGCAAGAGCCGTGATCAATGCGTCCGGTGCCGGAGCAGCCCGCAATGCTGCGGTTGTCGCCCGCGGGAAGACCATGCTCACCGGTCCGCCGTCGTATCCCGCCCGCACTCGCTCACGCGAGCGCGCCACGATCACGCGTGCGACGGCGGCCTGCGCCAGGGACCGGTCGGCTTCGCGCCGCGCGGCGTTGCGGAGCGAAGGCACGCCGAGCGCGGCAAGCGCGTGATCGCGCAAAAACAGACGCAAGAGATGGAGCAGATCGGCGACGCGGTTATGGATCGGCGTGGCGGTCACCAACAGCACGCGACTCCCGACGACGAGGCGGGCGAGCGCCCGGTAGCGGTTCGTGTCGGGGTTCCGGAAGCGGTGGGCTTCATCGACGATGACGGTCGGTCGGCCGGCCGGCCGGACGGGCGAGACGCTGAGGGATTCGTGTGTGATGATGGGGATTTCTTGCACGGCGAACCGTTCCAACAGAGTGCGCCACTGAGGCACGAGTACGGCGGGAACGACCAGCATGAACGGTTCGCGCTGCGCAAGGGCGACGGCAAGCGCGACGTACGATTTGCCCAACCCGACCTCGTCCGCGAGCAGCGCGCCACCGTGGCGAGCGATGATGGCGGTCAGGCGTTCGGCGGCCGGGACTTGATGGGGCGCGAGCCACGCGGGCCACGCGATGGGCGTCGCGCTCGGGACCAGCGGTGCGCTGTCGAGCAGCGCCCGCGCGGCGCTGCAGACGACCTCACGCGGCGACGCTTCCCCCGCCGGTTGGAGCGCGACGGCGAGGGGTTCCGGCACGGGGACGAGGTGCTCAGACAGGATCCGTGGCCAGCGCGCGGCGATCGGACTCATCGAGATGGAGGGCGTCAGCGACGAGGTCATCAGCGGGTTCACAGGACATGCCGCGCCGCGCGAGCGCAGCCCAGGCGCCCGACCCGGCGGGTGGCACTGGAAGGCCGCGCACGACGCGCGCATTGAAGCGGCGGAACCCGCCCCGCGCCGGATCGGCGACGAGCCGGGCGAGCGCCGTCAACCAGCCTGAATTGAGGAGCGCAGCGAGCGCGGCCGCATCGCTCGCATCGCGTGTCGCGATGCCGTACACGGTGTTGAGCGGCACGAGATCCGCGGCCGGTACGGCAGCAGTGAGGCGGCGGCCCAGGTCCGGCCAAATCACGCGATGCGACGCGAAGCCGAGGCTCGTGCGAAAGAGCTGCCAGGGCGGCCCGGCGCGATAATCGGCGCGCCGTTTGAGCCGCTCTTCATGACGCGACAGTCGCTCGGTGAGCTCGCGTGGTAATCGCGGGAGCGGCAGCCCGTCACTCCCGTGAGTCCACAGCACATAGCGTCGGGGGCGGCAGCGCCACGCGGCGATGTCTCGACCGCGAATTGCCGGCCGGGTGCCCGGGCACTCGCGGTCGAGCAGAAAGACGTCATCGGCGCCGGTTTTTACACCGAGCTGTGGCGTCCAGCGGTCCCCCAACGTGGGGAATTCCACCCGCTCGGCGCCGGGAATGAGAATCCACGGCCCTCCGGCATCGCTCTGCAGCTGTCGCTGGGAAATGGCAGGCGCGGCGGGCTTGGCTCCGAGCGTCGTGGCCGTCATCTCGGTGCCCGACGGCTCGGCTCGCGCCGCAACCAGCGCCATGGGATAGACAGCCGCGCCGAAGGCCAGCGCCATCGGTTCCGGCAACGGGCAGGCTCGCTCGATGCGCGTGGTGTGCGCCAAGCGCGTCCGGAGCGGCTCGCCGTAGCCGCTGGTCGCCAGCTTTGCCGGCACCAGCAGCGCGACGACGCCGCCGGGCCGCGCCAGCTCGAGCGCGCGTTCCGCGAACGCCACCGCGAGATCGGGGAGATGCGCGAATCCGCGCGTGCCGGCTGGCCGCCAGCAGGAGTAGCGCGTTGTGAGAATCTCACGCACGCGTGGCGGCAGCCGCTCCGCGCGCACCCACGGCGGGTTGCCGGTCACCACGTCGAACCCGCCTTGCAGCATGACGTCGGCGAAGTGCGATTCGAAAGCGAAAAACGGCGCCGCGCCGTCCCGTCGCAGCCGCCGCTGCGCGGCGCGCAGGTCGCGCAAGGTTTGCCGTAGCCGGCTCAGGCGCAGCCGTTGCTCATGATCGAGCCCGCGGCGCCGGCCGAACACATCGCGATTGCGCGCCGTGCCGAGCAGCTCGCTGATGGCCCGCTCCAATGCCATACAGCCGTCACCGAGCAGTCTCCGCGCGAGTAGCGCTTCGGCGCGGCCGAGCTCCGCGTGGGCCAGGCGCTTTTCCGGCCCGGCCATGACGAAGTGATCACGTCGCGCGGCCCTCAGCCGTCGCGCCTCCGCGGCGCCTCCTCGGATCGCGCGGCCGCCGAGCGAAGCCGCGAGGGTCAGCGGGTCGAGCAGCGCGTCGCCCTGGAGGACATGCCCGTCGA
>QHTW01000175.1 GCA_003220955.1 Gemmatimonadota bacterium
GCTGTGACGTCGATGACATCGGCCGTCACGTACCCGCCGCGCGCCTTGAGCTGGTCGATCTCCGGCGCGTACGCCGCGAGGACCGCTTCCGCCGGCGCGTTCGCCGCGGCGCGCTCCGACAGCGGCCAGCGCTCGTAGTCGATGCCAAGCGTCGCAAGATACTGCGTGACCTCGGCCTGATCGGTCAGCGTGCGTTGCTCGGCGGGAATTTTCACGGTGGCCATGCTATCCCTCGCTTTCGTCCCATCGCCTCGAACAAGAATTCGAGGATCTCCACGTGCCGCTTGGCCTCGGCCAGGTCGCGCCCCCACGTGTAGAGACCGTGGCGGCGGATCAGGAATCCGTGCGCCGCGGAGTGCTTTTGCAGGACCGATTCGACCTCGGGTACGGCGGCTGCCCAGTCCTGCGTATTCGGAATGACCGGCAGTCGTTCGCGATGCTCGTGCGTGCGCACCCCGTCCAGACCCTTCAGCATTTCGTAGCCTTCAATCATGAGGGCGCCATCGGCTCCCTCGTCCGACAGAATCGTGCTCCAAGTCGAGTGCGTATGCAACACCGCGCCCGCTCCTCGCGACCGCACGATTGCCAGATGCAACGCGGCCTCGGCCGACGGCGTTCCGGCGCCTCGGACCACCCGCCCCCCCGCGTCGATTTCGACGACATGACGCGGTTCCAGCAGTCCCTTATCGACACCGCTCGTCGTGATCGCCAGCGTCAGCGGCTCCGCGCAGACTACGGCGCTGAAGTTGCCGCTGGTGCCGAGGGCCCACCCGCGCTCGTAACAATGGCGGCCGACGTCAGCCAGCTGCGCGGCGAGGGTCTCGAACGCGGGGTTCAAGCGGCTGTGCCTCCGAGCTCGAGCGAGCACGCTCCGAGACCGGCCAGCCAGCGCGGTGTGAGCGAGATTCCCTGAACTGTTTCCTCAAACCCACGCTCGCTGCGCGCGACCGTGGTGATCTTGGATCGCCAGACCTCGGCGTCAGGCTGAAGGCGGAGCGGCACCTCACGTGCCAGCGACAGCTCAGGCGCGAACACCGCATTCGGATATGCCACGGCGTTCCAGGAATAGGCGACGTCGAGACATCCGGCGACGTCGAACTTCAAGCGTTTCTCGAGGTCGTTGCCCTGGAGCACGACGGTGATGGCCTCGCGTGTCGTCGAGACGCGCGCGGTCATCGGTACCGCGGCCCACGAGTGAATTGGCGTGTATCTGGCGGCGGCGTAGTCGTCTGCCGTCACCTCGGCACCCAGCAGGCGTTCGACCAGGATCGCGCGCGTCTCGGAGTCCACCGGCGGCAACGCGCTGAGGCGCGACGCTCTCTCGATGTCGTGGATGCTGGCGGTGCCGTCCTTGTTTTCACCGTGCTGCTGCGCCGAATCCGTGGCGATCTCGTGATACGATTCGCGCCGCCGTGTGAGGACGTCGGCGAGATTCGTGAGGCCGTCGAACCGCGTCAGCATTTCGACGGCACCGCCGCGGTGCGGGCTGATCAGGGCCGAGAATCGCGCGGAGTGGATCCAGAGCTCGGGGTAGCCGTCGTCGTCGAAATCGAGCTCTTCGTACGCGAGCGGCTCTCCCTGGCGCAGCTCCCGCTCCGCCATGGCGAGCTGGTGCCAAATCGCAGTGCGCAGATGCGGGAGATACAGCCCGCCGAACACCCCGTGCCAGTAGGCATCGTTGCACTGCGCTCGCCCGATGGCGCGCCGCGCCGCCGGGGGATCGCCGCGGCTGCGGGACAGGCTCGAGAGCGCCACCATCGTCTTGTGCATGCGGTTCGACTCGGGGTACTTGACCAGGAAATGATGCCAGTGTCCCCCCCGGACGAATGATGCCGACGCCGCCAGATCCTTGGGGCCGAGCTCCTCCTCGAGTTTGGTGAGGTCGCGCTGCGCGGCCGGCGGCAGCGCCCACTTCTCCATTTCGCGGTAGGAGGCGGTGCCGAGATACGCGAGCCCGCCGGACGGGACCTGCCGGAACGCTTCCTGCCCGGTGGCAAGCCTGATTTCTCCCGCCGCGATCAGGCGCTCCATGGTCGCGAGAAACGTGTCGAGCCAGCCCGAGCCGTACACCCACTCCTTCGTGCCCGGCCAGCCGCCAAATTTTTCCCCGTCGTCGGCCAGGATGGCGAGCCCATGCCCTTCGGCGCGCAGCTGCCGCAGATACGATGCGGTTTCCTCCGGTGGCCGGAACGGAATCAGGTAGCGCAGGCGCTCGTCGATCGCGAGCAGACCGACCCGGCGGCCGTCGGACTCGGTCAGATGCGGACGGTGCAGTTCCTCGTGACGAAACCCGCAGACCAGGAAGTGCCGGTCGTCGACGAGCGCGTATTCCACGCCGGCTTCGGCGAGATCGGCCGCCAGCTCCGGCTGCCAGACGCGCTCGGTGAGCCACAGGCCGGTCGCCTCGACTCCGAAGCGGCGCTCGAGATACTCGCGCATGCGACTGATCTGCTCCAAACGGTCGGGGCGGGGCAGCGCGGCCAGGATCGGCTCATCGAATCCGGCGAGCAACAACTCGAGCCGGCCATCGGCGGCGAGCTGGCCGATCATATCGAGCCAGGACGTATTGTGCCCTTCCAACCACTCGAGCAGCGGTCCGGAGACGTGAAGCGTGAGTGGAAAGAATCCGGCGGCGGTCGCGCGCTCGATGATCGGGCGATAGACGTCACGCACATGATCGGCCATGACGTGGTCGAAGTTGCCCACCGGCTGGTGCAGATGGAGCCCAAAGACGAAGCGCAGCGGCTGCGTCACGGCTGCACCGGCTGAAATGCCTGGCGGAACACGTCGGCCGCGGTTCCCGCGGCGGGATCGTTGCTGCGCGCCTCGCCGAGTTTTGCGATAAAACCCGCCTCGAGCCGGCCACTCTCCGCACCGGAGAGCGCGATGGCGTGGGCCGCGTAGCGCAGCACCTGCCGCGCTTCGATTCCGGCGATGTCGTCGAAGAACCAGCCGCACGACGTCATGGCACGCAGCACTCCCCGCTCCATCTCGACGAGCGGCGGTGCGAGGGGGCCCCCGGATCCTGCCGCGGCATCTCGGAATGCCCAGGGCCCACCAGGCAAGTCGCGCCCCTCGCGCTCGTACAGCGCATGGATCTCCGCGGCCAGCCAATCGATGGCAGCCCGTAGCGGCGCCCGCCACTCCTGCTGACTCGGCACGTCGTGATGGATCCGGCAGCCGCAGGCCGTGCGCCAGCGATCGATGCCGTGTGTGCAGCTCCACGAGCTGGGCGCGACGATTTCTACCGTCTCGGTCGGGGCGGGGGGATGCGCCGCGAGCGCCGCGGCGAAGTTCGTCAGTCCTACTTGCCGGCTGTGCTGCAACCGGTGGAGTGTGGTCGCAAGCCCGCGGCTGCCGCCCTTGTGGTGATGGCCGAAGGTCTCACCGTCTACCGCGACCGCCGCGATGGAGCCGCGTGGCGTCCGCTCCAGTCTGTCGGTCCAGCGATCGGGATCGCTCTGCAAGCCGCCGAACGCCACGTCGTGCGAATGCCCGCCGTCGTAGACGAACACCGCGATCGACCGGCCGTGGTCGAGCGACACCTTTCCCGGCACCCCGTGTGGCGGCGGCTTGGTGACCTGGTGCGGAGCGAGAACAGTAAAGGCGAGCCGGGCGGCGGCGAGGACCTCGAGCGTCTCGCGATCGACGGCTGTCTCGGGGAGCCAGAACCCCACCGGATCTCTCCCAAAACGCCGCCTGAAATCGGCGATGCCCCAGCGAACCTCGGTTTCTTTATCCCGGCGTGTGGCGAGGGGCAGGATGATGTGATGATACGGCATCGCGAGCGCATTGCCGTGGCCGAGCCGGTTCACGCTGGCGCGGTCCGCGCGAATGACGGCGGCGGAGACGTCCGGCGCTTCGCGTTCCAGCCAATCGAGCAGCGTGGGACCGAAATCGAAGCTCAGATACTCGTAGA
>QHTW01000065.1 GCA_003220955.1 Gemmatimonadota bacterium
TCGATGATCGGCATGCCGTAGATGGGCGTGCCTTTGTTGTAGCGCGCCGCCGGATTCACGACGTCGTTCGCGCCGAGCACCAGCGCGACGTCGGTCTGCGGCATCTCGGGGTTGATCTCGTCCATCTCCACCAATGCCGAGTAGGGAATGTTCGCTTCGGCCAGCAGCACGTTCATGTGGCCGGGCATGCGGCCCGCCACCGGATGAATCGCGAACCTCACGGTGATGCCGCGTTTGGTGAGCGCATCGTACAGCTCTCGCACCTTGTGCTGCGCCTGCGCCACCGCCATCCCGTAGCCGGGAATGATCACCACGCTGCGCGCCTGCTCGAGCAACTGGGCCGCGCCTTCGACCGTCTCCTGCTTCCACTCCTTCTGCTCACCGGTGGCGAGGGCCGGCTGCGCCTTCCCAAAGGCGCCGAACAGGACGTTCGTAAACGAGCGGTTCATGGCGCGGCACATGATGATCGAGAGAATCAGGCCGCTCGAGCCGTCCAGGGCGCCGGCCGTCACGAGCAGCTTGCTGTCGAGGACGAATCCCATCGCCACCGCCGAAAGCCCGGCGTACGCGTTGAGGATCGAGATCACGGTCGGCATGTCCGCGCCGCCGATCGGAATGATGAGCAGCACGCCGAAGATCAACGCGAGCGCCGCGATGCCGAGAAACGCCTGCGGCGCCCACGGCGCGCCGGGATACAATGCGACGGCGACGCCCAGCGCTACCGCAATCGCGAGCACACCGATGTTGACGACGTTCTGGCCGGGATACGTCACGGGCCGCTGCGGGATCCACCGGACCTCCTGGAGCTTCCCTGCAGCCATCAAGCTCCCGGTAAACGTCAGGAAACCGAGAATGACTTCGGCGGCCAATGCGCTCATCCGGAAGTGCGTCATCTCTGCGGTGGCCGAGCCGCCGCGCCACAAGAAATACTCGGCCGTCCCGACGAGGCCGGCCGCAAGACCACCGAATGCGTGCGACAGCGCGGTTCGCTGCGGGACGGCGGTGAGCGGTACGCGCGACAGCGGGACGCCGACGATGAACCCGGCGGCGATGGCGCCGACGATCCAGCCGTGATGGATGATCTCCGGCTGGATCCACGTGGCGAGTACGGCCACCGTCATCCCGACCACGCCCGCGATGACGCCGCGGCGCGCGGTCTTGGGATCGTTCATCCAGTACAGCGCGAAGATGAACAGCGCCGTCGCCAGGACGGCGGAGAGCTCACCGATGAGATGCATCACTGCTTCTTGAACATCTTGAGCATGCGGTCCGTGATCATGAAGCCGCTCACGATGTTCGTCATCGAAGCGAACAACGCGACGGCGCCCAGGATCCGGATGGTGAGCGGATGATCCGCGCCCGTGACGACGATCGAGCCGACCACGGCGATCGCAGAGATCGCGTTCGTGAGCGACATCAGCGGCGTGTACAGGAGTCGCGACACGCGGCGGATCACGCCGAGCCCGATGAACGTGGCCAGCACGAACACGAACAGCATCGATCCGAAATCGCTCATGATTTGCGCACCTCGCCGGCGTAGGTCACGCACGTGTCGCGGATGATTTGGTCTTCGAAATCGAGGCGGAGCTTGCCGTCCTGCACGATGTGGCCGAGGAAGGCGGCCACGTTCTTCGCATACATCTGACTGGCGTCCAGGGGCAACGTGCTGGCCAGATTGAGCGGGCCGAGAATCGACACGCCGTTCCGCACGATCTCGGAACCGGGCTCGGTCAGCTCGCAGTTGCCTCCGGTCTCGGCCGCCAGATCGACGATCACCGCTCCCGGCTTCATCCCCTGCACCGCGGCCGCCGTGATCAGGATCGGTGCCTTTTTGCCCGGGATCGCCGCCGTCGAGATCACGATGTCGGCGTCCTTGACGGCTTTCGCGAGGAACTCCAGCTCCCTGCGGTGCGTCTCCTCCGACAACTCCTTCGCATAGCCGCCGGCCGTCTCGGCATGCTCTTCGATCGCCATCTCGAGGAACGTGGCCCCGAGGCTTTGTACCTGCTCCTTCACCGCCGGTCGCACGTCGAACGCCGACACGATCGCGCCCAGCCGCCGCGCCGTCGCGATCGCCTGTAAGCCTGCGACGCCCGCACCGAGCACGAGCACGCGCGCGGCAGGGAGCGTCCCGGCTGCCGTCACGAGCATCGGCAGGAGCCGGCCGGTCGCCGTGGCGGCGAGCAGCACCGCCTTGTAGCCCGCCACCGTCGCCTGGGACGACAGTACATCCATGGGTTGCGCCCGCGTGATGCGCGGCAACAAGACGAGGCTGAAGGCGGTCAGCTTGCGGTGGGCGAGGGCGCGGAGAAAATCGGGGACGGGCTGGAAGAAGGCGACGAGCGCGGTGCCTTCGGGGATTTGGGCGAGGGACTCGGGACTCGGGGCCTGCACCTGGAGGATGATGTCGGACTGTCCCAGCACCGAGTCCCGAGTCCCCAGGCCCACACCCGCCTTTGTATAGGCCTCATCCGGAAAAAACGCGGCCGATCCCGCGCCGCGCTCGATGACGATTTCATAGCCGCCCTTGATCAGGCGGCCCGCGACGTCGGGCGTCAGGGCGACGCGCCGCTCATTGGCGGCGGCTTCCCTCGGCACTCCGATGCGCACGTGGTCTACGATCCGCGGGGGGAGGGGGGGAGCCGAGACGGCTCGCGCTGCTGGGCGAGCATGCGTTCCGCGAAGTCGACGCGCTCGGCCAGGTCGTTGAACTGCTGTCGCAGCCCGTCGAACTGCTCCTCGAGCTCGTTCACGCGCTGCTCGGCCCGACCAGTCAGCCGGTGCTGCGCATATGCCCCTTCCGTGACACCCCACTGCCGCAACGGGAGATCGTCGCTGTCCCGAAATTCTCCCGCCGCAATGAGGACCAGATCGTAGAGATACCAAACCCCCAGGCCGCCAAACGTGCAGAGCATGCCGATCGCGGTGCGCGGTTTGTCGACGTAAAAGCGATGCAATCCAAAGACGCCGCCAAAGAACGACAACAGCAGCGCGACGCCGCGCGAGCGCTTGGAGACGTCTGGCTCGTGCGGATGGTCCTGCGGTTCGTCGCTGTACGCGTCGGGAAGCGTCATGGCTCGATACTACCGGGCCCGTTCCGACGGGGCAAGCAAGTAACGCAGCGCGTGCTCGACATCGGTGAAGGCGAAATCGAATCCCGACGCGACGAGACGCGCCGGCACGACGCGCTGCCCGCTTTGTACCATGGCCGCGCCTTCGGTCCCGAAGGCCATTCGCAACGCGAATGCAGGGACCGTCACGACGGCGGGACGGCCCAGCACCTTCCCGAGTGCCTTGGCGAACTCGCGGTTCGTGACCGGCTGGGGCGCCGTCAGGTTCACGGGCCCCACGAGCTTCGCATCGTTGAGCAAGTGGAGGATGGCATTGATGATATCGCCCAGCTCGATCCAACTCAGGTACTGAGTCCCGCCACCGACCTGACCACCCAGCCCCAGGCGGAACGCGGGCAACATCTTGGCGAGTGCTCCACCTCTCGTGGTCAGCACGACCCCGGTGCGCATGTTGACGACACGAATTCCGCCGCGGGTCGCCGCCGCGGTCGCCGCTTCCCAGTCGCGCGCGACGTGCGCGAGAAAGTCTGCTCCCGGCGCGCTCTCCTCGGTGACGGGCTCTTCCCCGCGATCGCCGTAATAACCGACGGCCGACGCCGCGAGCAGCGTGGCCGGACGACGCTGCAACCCGGCCAGCGCCTCGCACAACACGCGCGTCCCCTGCACGCGGCTGTCCCGGATCCGCTGTTTCTTGGCCGCCGACCACCGGCCGAACACGCTCTCGCCCGCGAGGTGAATGACGGCGTCCATCCCTTCTAACCCGGCTCGATCGATTGTGCCGCGCTCGGGATCCCAGGCGACGACGTGCTCACCCGGCTTCGGTTGCCGCCGGACGAGCGGCACGACGTCGTCGCCGCGCTGCTCGAGGGCCCTGCGCAACGCGGTGCCGATCAAACCCGACGAGCCGCTGACGACGATTTTCATTCGGGAAGGATCGCTTCAGCCTCGATTTCGACCAGCATGGTTGGATCGACGAGTCGCGTCACGGCGACCAGGGTCGAGGTCGGGCGGATGTCGCGAAACACTTCGCCGTGCGCCCGGCCGACTGCCTGCCAATGCTCGATATCGGTCACGTACATGCGCGTGCGTACGACGTCGCGGAAACCCGCTCCCGCCTGCTCGAGTGCGCGGCCGATGTTCCGGAGCGCCTGGACCGCCTGGGCGTACGGATCCCCCGCTCCCACGATCTTGCCGCTCGCATCGGTCGCCGTCGTGCCGGAAACATGGACGACGCGTCCCACCCGCACCGCGCGCGAATAGCCGACGACCGGCTCCCACGGCGCGCCGCTCGCGATGTTCTGCCGGGTCATCGCCCTTCGAAACCGGGAAGCGGAGGCGGCGCGGCGTTCCAGGTGACGTGCGACGGGGCGCCGGTAGACCGCGCTTCGATGATCCGCTCGTCGGTTGCCCGCACGATCTCTTCGACCGCCTGTGGGGGATTGAGGAACGTGACGCCCCCAATCGCGGGGATGGCATGGCGGCCGTCGCCGGTGCGGAGATCACCCAGGCCGACCCGGAGCTTGTCGAGGACGATGCGGGCGGATGCGGCGGTCGTCTCCGGCAGCAGCGCGATGAACTCGTCCCGGCCGAGTCGCGCGAGGGTGTCGGTCGCGCGGAGCGCGCCGCGCAGGACGGTGGCGGCCGCGCGCACCAAGTCGTCCCCCACACGGTACCCGAGGTCGACTGCCGCCACGCTGAAGGGGTGCTGGTAGCGCCGGGCCCGCTCGATTTCCGCCCCCGCCGCCTCATGGAAGGCCCGAGCGTTGCGTACGCCGGTCAGGTCATCGAGGCGGGCCAGTCGCCGTTCGCGGGCGAGTGACCGGCGCAACGCCAGGACGGCCCAGGTGAGCCCACCGATGGCGGCCAGGGCCAGGATGATGATGGGGACGGACGCGCGCACGCCCGAAAACTATCTGCTAGGGCGGGTTTTTGCCCAAGGGCACAACGGCAACCGCGTACCAGCAAGGATTCCAGCGGCATCCCTCCATGACGACGCGGATGCGGTACACCGTGGTCGCGCTGGGCGTGAACTGCAGGACAGGGAAGCTTTCGCTGTTCCGGTCAATGGCAAGCTCGTTGCTCCCCGTGGCGAGGAGCAGCTGGAGCCGCGAGCAATCGTTGTCACACACACCGAGAATGGAATACGCCACCCCTCGCTCGAGGGTCACGAGGAGCGTTTCCGCCTCCTCCTCGTTCAGCTCCCCCGTCTTCGTGACGAGCGGCGAGCCACCCGCCTTCGTCGTGACCGCGCTGACCGCACGCTGCAACCGACCGCGGACTTCTCGCGCCCAACGGTTTTGCGACACCGCTGGGCGCGGGATCGCCGCCCCGATCACGAGTACCACCACCAGCGTGGCGGAGAGATTCCGCGGTGTCATCGGACCTGTCGCCGCGTTGCTGTCAGCATCACAGCCAAAACGGCGACCGCACCGAGCAGCAGCGCGCCCGCGGTAGCACTCCACGGCGCCGCGGCACCTAGGCGGATCGGCGCGACGAACCGCCGCTCCCATTGCTTGGTCCATTCGCCGACCGGTTGCTTGAGTGCCGCCGCCAGCGCGGTGTCCACTGGTAACGACGAGGCCCAAAAACCTTGGAAGCGATCGCGTCCCACTTCGCGGGCGACATCCGACAGGTACCGCTCGCCAGGGAGCAGGCGCTGTGCACGCCACCAGCGCCGCTCCGAACGCACGATTTGCGGCCCGGCGGCCGGAGACGCCGCATCGGAACCCCCGAGGACCGCTGTGCGACAACCGGATGATCGGCCGGCGAGACACGCCACCGTCGCGGGCGGAAATGAGTAGACCTGGTCCCAGTACCACGAGTACCGGGCATCACCCAGCAGGTCGAGCGAAGTGAATCGCTCACCAGCGATGCCGTTCGAGCCAAGGATTCTGGCCACGTCCCAGTTGCGGGCCGCCAACCAGCGCCGCACTGGCTTGCCCGGGGTCCCGTATGCCGCGTAGAACGCGCAAGGGCCGAGGCCTGCCTGCAACCACCGCGGGAATCCGCCGAACCCCGCGTTGCGCGCTTCTCGCTTGCCGAGGAGGAACCGCGTCCAGTACGGCCCCGCGGGCAGCAAGGCGATGCACGTCGTACGGTCCGTCGAATCTGGTGCGAGGTATGCCGCGCCCTCTGCGGGCGAGGGGCGGTCCACCATGGCGCGCGGCCGCGCCAGCTCGAGGACAACGGCGACGCGGACCTTCGTCTCGCCCAGGCCCAGGGCTTGCCACGCGGTATCGAGCGCGGCCTCGATGTATCGAACTGCGGCCGGAGAGTCTTCCGCCCCACGAACAATGACAGTGGGTCTTCCGGAATGGTCGTGCTCGTGACTCGCCATTCCTCGCACCTGTTGGCGGTCCTCCACCAGGCGCACGGCTCCATCGGCATCACGCCATGCGTCGGCGAACGCCTGGACTCGCTGGCGTGCGGGCGTGAGCTCCGGGAGCTGGGTCGAGAAGGATCCAGGGCCGCTTGCCGTGGCTCCGCGCGGTGGTACGTACGCCAGCGCAATCACGGCGCAGCCGGCCAGCGTGACGGCAACCCAGCGCTTTAAAGGCGCCAACGCGAGCTCCGCATTCCGCACGCCCCGAAAAACGCCAGCCAGCCGAACGCCGCGCCGACCGCCCACCACGGGAGGGCCACTGCCGTCGGCCGCGCCCTCATAATGGCGTTCCGCCACGCTCCGACCAGCGAGTCCATGCCGACGCCCGCCGCCGCGGCGAGACGTTCACCGATCTGAGCGTTTGACTCGAGGAGCCGGCGGTAGGAGTCTCGTCCGCCGAGCCGCACCGCTTCACGAACGATCGTGGCGCGCGCGGCATACGCGAGCGGTCTCGGCAGTGTACCGACTGGCAGGGTCCGCAGTAATCCGGTGCACGCTGCGTCGCTCAGCGCGAGACAGGCCTGGAAGGCCTGGGCATTCGCGCCATGATTGAAGAAGTCCCCGAACGATTCGTTGACGAGCGCGCGACGCTCGGGGGGACTCGGATACCAGCGCTCGAGCAACCCGCTGGTATCGCCGAGCGCCAACACGTCGGCGCAGCGGGCGAGCACTCCCAAAAAACACGCTCGCACCGCTTGTGAGGGGGCGGTGACGAGCTGCAGATAGACCGTGCGACGCTCGTCGGCCGGATCGAGTGAGGGACGCAGCGGCGCGCCGAGCCAGTCGGCGAGCGGCCGGTCGAGCGGCGGGACCGGTACATTGGCCAGTAGCAACGTCGTCGTCCACCGCAGATCGAGATCCCAGGGCACCTCGAGACCAACGTGGTAAACCGATCGCCGAACCGTTGTGTCCGGATCGATCGCGCGGATGATGTACGGGTATTGGATCAGGTCGGCGGCGGCACTGCCATAGAGACTGTCGATCGCGGGCCAGGCGCGTTCGGCAGCCTGGCGCAGGGGAAGGGGCGACCGATTCGCAATGATACGGAGATGGCCGACGGCAATCGTGTCGCGACCAGCCGTCGCCCGCTCGCGTTCCAGACTATCGGCGACATTCGCGATGGCCTGTGCGTCGCGCCATGCTCGCAACAGGCTGTCCGCGCGGCCCTGCAAACGTATCACCACTGTGTCCTGGGCCCACGCGTGTGGCACCAGCATCCAAAGGAAAAGCACCGACGCGAGCGTTCTAGACATCGATGAGCATCCAACGACCGGTGAAGACGGCCAGCGGGCCTGGTCCTTGCAACAGCACGACTTGGAGCGCGCCGAGCAGGTCCCATTCCAGGTTCGCCACGCTCGCAATGACCTGCACGAGCACGACCACGGCGATCGCGCCCAGGATGATCCCCGCCGTGCGCGCCGTTCCCGCCGACACGGCAAAGAAGACGGAATACGCGACGAACACCGCCAACGCGAATCGCACGGTGAGCGCGATCGGATACGCCTGCAGTCCCGGCGGGAGCGTCGCCATGACCGTCCCCAGCAGCGCCCCAATCAGCACCGCGGCAATGGGGGCCGCGAGGAGCGCCAGTCCCGCGCCGAACCGCAAACCCACGTACTGCCAGCGGGGCAGCGGCAACGTCAGCGCATGGATGTGGCGGCCCCGGTGATCCGCGGCCCAGGCCGCGATCGCGATCAGCAGGCCGAGCGCCGCCGCGAGCAGGGGATACACCGACCCCCACGACTGCACCGCGCGCAACAGCTCCTGTGCCTGCAGCGCGCCGCGATCCGGCCGCGCCGCGCCCTGCAACGACAACAGCGGCATTGCAAATCCGGCCACCGTCCCGAGAACCACGATGAGCCGAGACCATTTCCATTGCGCATAGAGCACAGCACGGAACATCCCGCTCATACGCGCACCACCCTTCCCTTTGCGCGGAATCCCCGCAGCAATTCGACGAATCCCTCCTCGAGATCCAGATCGATCACGTCGCGGACGGACGCGCCCAAGTTCTCGAGGTACGTCGTCATCTCCGGCTCCCAATTGCCGACGACCCAGTGCTCGCCCGCGCCATTCGATGACTCGCGCGTGAGCAGCTGGAACGGCGGATTGCCGATCTCGGCCGGTGCACCGGTCACGACGAGCCGCTTGGTCCCGTGTTTGAGCTTTTCCATGGGCGACTCTGTGATCAGTCGCCCGTTGTCCATGACGGCGACCCAGTCGCACACCCGCTCCAGCTCATGCACGAGATGGCTCGAGATGAAAATCGTGGCGCCGCGCTCGGAGACGTACGTGAGCAGCGCGCTGAGAATGTCGCGCCGGACGACCGGGTCGAGTCCATCCGTGGGCTCGTCGAGCACGAGCAGCTCGCCGCATTGCGCCAGCGCCAGCAGAATCATGAGCTTCGCTTTCTGGCCCTTCGAAAGACGGCCAAACAACCGCGCTGCATCGAGCTCGAAGCGCTCGACCAATTCGGCCGCGCGCGCGCGATCCCACCGGGGATAGAACGCCGCCTGAAAGTCGATCAGCTCACGCACCGTCATGGTCGCGTCGAGATGCGGCTGCTCCGGGACGTAGCCGATTTGGCCGAGAATGCGAGCGTATTGCGCCGGCATCGGACGCCCGAGGACGGTGATGCGGCCACTCACCGGCTGGAGCAGGCCGAGGATAAGTCGAATCGTGGTTGTCTTACCGGAACCGTTCGGCCCAAGGAAGCCGTAGATCGATCCGCTGGGCACGTGGAGATCGAGCGCCGGGATTTCGAACGCCTTGCCGATGCGGTAATGCAGCCGTTCGATTTCAATGGCATTGGTCATGGTGTCTTCACCCCCAGTTCCGCCTCGAGGGCACGATGCAATTCGGTGAGTGAAACGCCGGAGCGCCGCGCGTCGGCGACGAGCTTACGGACGAGCGCGCTGGCCTGCTGGGAGCGTTCCCGCGCGCGCCGTCCCGGCGCGAGCTCGCGTACGAACGTGCCGGCGCCATGGCGAATCTCCACAAACCCCTGTGCTTCGAGATCGCGATAGGCCTGGATAATCGTGGCAGGATTGACACGGAGCTCCGCCGCGAGCTGCCGCACCGACGGCAACGGCGCGGCACTGCCGAGCGTGCCGGTGGCGATCGCGAGACGGATGCGGTCCGCGATCTGCACGTATAGAGGAATGGGGCTGCGGGCGTCGATATCGTGAAACACCGTCCCGTCGCAGTTCCAGTGTATTGGTACAGTAATACACTTTCCGGGGGCTCGCAAGCGCGGCCCGCCATGACAGATTTCAGAACGACTCGACAGAGGAGCACCAATGAGCGAAAAGCAAGCATTTCTCGCTGCCTGGGACCGCGAGACCGCAACGACGATGAAGGTCCTGCGCGCATTTCCGGGCGCGAAAGAGAGCCTCAAGCCCCACGACTCCTGCCGCAGCGCCAAAGATCTTGCCTGGGCTTTCGTGTTCGAAGGCGTCGGCGGCGCGCAGGCGGTGCAGGACGACATGAAATTCCCACCGCCGAACATGCCGGCCATGCCTTCGAGCTGGCAGGGCATGGTCGGAGAAGTCGAAAAGGCATTGAAGGGATTCAGCGACAAGGTGCGGAAGGCGGATGAATCGCAGCTCAACACGACGGTCAAGTTCATGACCGGCCCGAAGCAAATGAGTGATCTGCGGCGCCTCGACGTGCTGTGGATGATGCTCAACGATCAGATCCACCACCGCGGGCAGTTCTCGGTCTATCTGCGGATGGCCGGTGGCAAGGTCCCTTCCATCTACGGCCCGTCGAAGGACGAGCCCTGGTCGTGAGGGTTTGAGCGCAAAAAACGGATAGAACTCGAGTGGCGCTCTGATTACGTTCTCCTCCATGAGCCCCACCGAGCGCTGGCAGGCCGTGTTGGCAAGAGATCGCCGGTTCGATGGCGCATTCGTGTATGCGGTGCGCTCGACCGGGATCTATTGCCGTCCATCCTGTGCCAGCCGGCGGCCGCGCCGTACCCAGGTGACGTTCTTCCCTATCCCCGAAGCGGCGGAGCGCGAGGGCTTTCGCGCCTGCCGCCGCTGCCACCCCGCCGCAACGAACGGGAGCGACCCCGCAGTCGCGCTGGTGCGCGAGGCGTGCCAAGCGATCGCGGCCGGCGAGCCGTTACGGGGCGACACGCGCCGGCTCGCACGCGCGTTCAAGCGAGTGCTTGGGATCACACCGCGAGCCTACGCCGAGGTGCGCCGGGTGTCGCGCTTCAAACAGGAATTGAAACGGAGGAAACACGTGAGTCCCGCACTCTACGAAGCCGGCTACGGCTCCTCGAGCCGCGTGTACGAACACACGCACGCGCACCTAGGCATGACGCCAGCCAAGTATGCGCGGGGTGGGGCCGGCGTGGGCATCGCCTATGTCACGGTGCCGACATCGCTGGGACGACTGCTGGTCGCGGCCACCGAGCGCGGCGTCTGTCGAGTCGCGCTCGGCGACAATGCCGGAGCGCTCGAGCAAGATCTGCTCGCCGAGTTTCCCGGGGCGCGGGTCGTGCAGGACAAGAGCGGCAAGCTGCACGGTTGGGTCACGTCGATTCTGGCGTACCTCGACGGCCGCGCGCCGGATCTCGATCTCCCACTCGACATTCGCGCGACAGCATTTCAGCGCCGGGTATGGCAGGAGCTGCAGCGGATCCCGTTTGGCCAGACGCGGACGTACGGCGACGTGGCGAGGCGAATCGGCACTCCGAAAGCGACGCGCGCGGTAGCGCAGGCGTGCGCTAATAATCCGGTAGCGCTGGTGATTCCGTGCCATCGAGTTGTTCGAGAGGACGGGGAGCTTGGTGGGTATCGGTGGGGGCTTCAGCGAAAGCGA
>QHTW01000066.1:0-11445 GCA_003220955.1 Gemmatimonadota bacterium
GATCTTCCGCGGCGGCCGCACGGTGGCCGTCGCGGGCTCGGCCGCGCGCCCCAACGAGTTCTGGATGGGCACGACCGGCGGCGGCGTGTTCAAGAGCAACGACGGCGGGCAGGCATGGCTGCCAATGAGCGACAAGTATTTCGGCGGCACGATCGGCGCGATCGGCGTGAGCGAGTCCAACCCGGACGTCGTCTACGTCGGGACAGGCGAGTTTGCGATCCGCGGCAACGTGTCGCCGGGTTCAGGCGTCTACAAAACGACGGACGGCGGCCGGACGTGGACCGCGCTGGGGCTCGCGGCGACGCAGCACATCTCCCGCATCCGGGTCAACCCGACAAATCCCGACGTCGTGTACGTGGCCGCGCAGGGTCACGTCTTCGGCCCCAACGCCGAGCGGGGGATCTACAAATCCGCCGACGGCGGGAAGACGTGGACCAAGGTCCTGGCACGCAATGACTCCACCGGCGCCTCCGACCTCGCGATGGATCCTGCGAATCCCGACGTCCTCTACGCGGCGTTCTGGCAGGCGCAGCGCTTTCCGTGGAAGCTGGTCTCCGGAGGCAAAGGCGGCGGGATCTTCAAGACAACCGACGGCGGCGCCCACTGGCAGGAGCTGACAAAGAACCCCGGCCTGCCGCGCGGCCTGCTCGGCAACATCGGGCTTGCCGTCTCGCCGGCCAAGACATCGCGGATCTGGGCGCTCATCGAGGCCGACTCGGGGGGCGTCTACCGCTCCGACGACGGCGGAGCCACATGGAAATGGCTCAACCACGATCACAAGCTACGGGTGCGCGCCTGGTACTACATGAAGCTGACTGCTGACCCCAAGGATTCGGAAGTGGTCTACGCGACCAACGTCATCTTCTACAAGTCGCGCGACGGCGGCCGGACGTTCCGGCAGCTCGACGTGCTCCACGGCGACACCCACGCGCTGTGGATCGCGCCCAACGATCCCCAGCGCATGATCCTGGGCGACGACGGGGGTGCCACGGTGTCGTTCAACGGCGGCAAGACCTGGAGCGATCAGGATTTTGCGACCGCGCAGTTCTACCATGTGGCCTCGACGAACCATTTCCCGTATCACGTGTGCGGCGCGCAGCAGGACAACTCCGGCGTGTGCGGGCCGAGCCGCTGGCCGGGCGGGATCGATCGCTCGCAATGGTACGACGTGTCGGGAGAGTCGGGTTACATCCAGGCCCGCCCCGACACGCCCGACGTGACGTTCGGCGGCGACAACTCGGGGTTCCTCGCGCGCGTCGATCACCGAACCGGCATCTGGCGCATCGTGAATCCGTGGCCCGATTCACCCGATGGGCACGCCGCGGGCGAAGGGAAGTATCGCTTCCAGTGGACGGCGCCGCTCGTCGTCTCGCCGCATGACGCCAACACGCTCTACATCGGGGCGAACGTGCTGTTCGTATCGCACGACGATGGCCAGAGCTGGAGCGCGATGTCTCCCGACGTGACGCGCCACGATCCAGCGACCCTCGGCCCCTCCGGCGGGCCGATCACACTGGATCAGACGACTGCTGAGTACTATGCGACGATCTTCGCGCTCGCGGAGTCGCCGGTCACGCGTGGCGTGATCTGGACGGGCTCGGACGATGGGCTCATCAACCTGTCGCAAGACGGCGGCCGGACCTGGACAAACGTGACGCCGCCCGACGTGAAGCCGTTCACCCGGATCTCGATCATCGAGGCGTCGCCACACGCGGCGGGGACGGCGTACGTCGCCGCCAACCGTTATCAACTTGAGGACCCCGCGCCCTACATCTACAGGACCACCGACTACGGCCGCACCTGGACGAAAATCGTCAACGGGATCCCTCAGACCGAGTGGGCGCGGTCGGTGCGCGAAGACCCGGAGCGGCGGGACCTGCTGTTCGCGAGCACCGAGCGCGGCGTGTATGTGTCGTTCGACGGCGGAGGGCACTGGCAGTCGCTCCAGCGCAACCTGCCGCCCGTGCCGGTGCACGACCTCGCGATCAAAGAGGGCGACCTGATCGCGGCGACGCACGGCCGGTCGTTCTGGATCCTCGATGACATCTCGCCACTCCGGCAGCTCGCGGACTCGATTACGGCGGCCGACGCCCACCTGTACCGGCCTCGGGATGCGTACCGAGTGGACTGGGGCGGCGGCTTCGGCTTCGGGGAGAACGCGGCGCACCCGGTCGGCAAGAATCCGCCGAGCGGTGCGGTGCTCTATTACTGGCTCAAGAGTGGCGGCGCGTCAGTGACACTCGACGTCCTCGACTCCGCGGGCCAGGTAATCCGCTCGTTCTCGAGTGCCCAGGACTCGGCCACCCATGCCGACAGCCTGCGCGCCGACAGCGTGAAGCACGCGCGCACCGACAGTCTCCACCACGCCGGCGTGACCGACAGTGTGAAAGTCGATTCCATCCTCGGCGACACACTTAAGGACGCGGACAAGCCGTGGCCGCGCCGGCCCACGTCGGCACCGCGCGTGCCGGCCAAGGCAGGACTCAACCTGTTCGCCTGGAATCTGCGGATCCCGGGCCCCGCGGAATTCTGGGGTATGCGCGGCGTCTCTACTCAAGGTCCGATGGTGCTGCCGGGGGTTTATCGCGTGCGACTGCGCGTCGGGGGGAAGGAGTACGTCCAGCCGTTGCAGGTGCGCGCCGACCCGCGAGGTCATGCCGGGCTCAGCGACATGGCCGAGCAGTTCCGGTTCCTCAAGCAATTGCGGGACACGGTCAACGCCGCGACGACGACCATCATGACCTTACGGAATGCACGCGCCCAGCTCGAGGACCGGTCACAGAGTCTCACCGGTGGAGTCCGCACGCGGGCCCGCGCTCTCGGGGACCGATTCGCCGCGATCGAGGACTCCCTGTACCAGATCCGTCAGCAGGATGTGGAGGACGAGCTGGTGTACGCGCAGCGGGTGACGGAGCGGCTCAGCGCGCTGAGCGGGATGGCGGAGTCGGCTGACGGCAGGCCGCCGCGGCAGGTCTACGACGTGTTCGCGTTGTTCGCCCCGGAGCTGCAGCGGCACCTCGTGGCTGCCCAGGCTGCGCTACGGGATGGCTTGCCGGGCGTGAACGCGGCGCTCAAGGCGCAGAAGCTGCCGGCGGTCGAGCCACGGTCGGTTGAGCTGCGGGCCCCGCGGCCGGTCGGTAATTAGGTTCGACTCCCTACAAACGGATCGAAGCGGACGCGATAGTGTCCTGACAAATGACCCGCAACCCACAGGAGATCGGAAGGAATACGACCGGCGCCTCTCCAGCCGGATAGTGATCCGACGGGACTTGCCATTGCGGCATTGGCACTGTTTGGGCTGCGGTATTGGCCCGCTGTTCTTCTGGGGGCGTTCCTCGCCAACGCTGCTACGAGTATTCCACTGCTCGCCGCAGGTGGCGGCGAGGCCATTCGCCAGCACGGCCTCCTCGAGCTGGGAGCTGCTTCCTACAGAAGCCCTTCACACCCGAAGTGCTCGCTCGAAAGGTGCGCGAAGTGCTCGACGCGCCCGAGCCGAACTGAGAAGAACCCGCTGTGACGCGCTCCAGACTGGCGAGGGTAGTAGAGGAAGCAAGGATCGACCCTCATGAGACTAATCACCTGGATTGCGCTGGTGCTCGCCGCCGCGGGGTGCGGCGAGTCAACCGGCCCTCTCAGCGACTTGAGCGGGCTCGGCTCCAGCCTCGCCGTCGTCAACACCGTTTTCGCGTCGCCGCTCGTTCGATCACTCGGGATCTCTCGGTTTGCGGGGCCATTACCCGCGCCGATTGCGGGCGCGCCACTCATTCCTGATTCGTTGCTGGGGAAGACATTCACGTTCAGCTGCGCGTCGCAGCGGTACGCCGTGAGCGGGGACTCCGGTGCCCCGGCCACGGGGGTTCTGGTCGTGCTCTACCAGCGTGCTCCGGACGGGTCGATCGCGTGCCCGGCCGCGGCCATCGGGCAGCTCGACCTGTTCGACGTCAGCGCGCCAGGTACGATGGCGGTGCGTGGCGTTGCGACCGGTCCGGGCGGCGGTACGGCGTTGGTCGATTACACCATCAGTCACAACGTGACGGACGCGGAGTGGGTGGCGAGCGCGGCGGGCTTCATGAGCGATGGACAGCAGCGCCTGGACTTCCACGTGACCGGAGAGCCAGGCTCCAACGTGAACACCACGATTGCCACGCTACAGATCGACGATACCGCGGCGAACCTACACGCAGTGCTGCACCATGCCGCGGAGATGGGGGTGGACACATACGGTGACGACCTCGATCTCTCGGTCCAGCACGTTTCCGGGAGCGCCGAGTTGAAGGGCTCCGTCGGCTGGTTCAACACGTTCAGATCGTGGGATGAGATTGTTTCGCTCAACGGCGTGCCGTTCGCGAAGGTGGGGGGGAGCGTCGTACCGCAGGGCGAAGGGCCCACGATTACCCCTATCGGCGCGCCGCTCTTCCTCACAGGCGATCAGCGTCAAGTCTTGCTCGACTTCGTGGGCGCGCCTGACTCCATCCGCGCTGGCCTGGCCGGCGTCCTCGGCGCGGGCGCGCACCTGGTGAGGATCGCGCTCTAAGACTGCCCGTCTAATGCAGCTTTCGTCCCGGGATCTGCTGTCCGTTCTGGTGCAGCACGAGGCCATCCGGCCGGAACGTCAGCTGCGCGTCCACCACTTTCAGGAAGAACATCGAATCCGATTCGGCGAAGACCGGAAACCGCGGCTGCGCGGTCGCCTGCAGAAACAGGTGGGCGCCCACGCGCGTGACCGTGATATGAAACGCCGGCGCCAGCTCGTACTCCCCCACATACCGAGCCAACACCAGCGAATCGACCGCGACTTCGGTGTGCTGCTGTGGTGGCGGCCGCAGCGGGAACGTCTCGTCGAGCAGATGAAAGCCGATGTCGTCGACACTGGAATTCAGGTTGGACAACACCACCACGCCGATCCGCCGAGCTGAATCGAAGCCAGTGAACGACCGGTAGCCGCCGGTCCCGCCGTTGTGCCACACGATGCCGCCGATGGGCCGCGCGAGCATGTGCCAGGCGAGGCCGATCCGCATCCCCGCGTTTCCGGCATTGCGCCGTGCCGTGTGCGCGTCACGCATGGCGCGGGCGAGCGGCCCCGCCAGTGTATCGAGATTCGCTGCGAGATAGGTGACGTGTCGCGTACCGTCGAGCGCAGGGCGCCCGCGCCCGCGAACGTGGGAAGGTCCCAGTTCGGTACGACCCTGCCGTCAATTTCGTGGCCAGGGGCGAGCCGCGCGCGCAGCGCCGGCGTGAGTGTAATCGCCGTCTCGCGCATGCCGAGCGGCCCGAGAATCCGCTGGCGGACTAACGCCTCGTAACTCGTCCCCGCTTTCAGGGCGAGCGCGTGGCCCAGCAGGCCCACGCCGAGGTTCGAGTACTCGTATTCCGCACCGACGTCGCGCGTGAGCTCATAGCTCGACAGGAACGCGTACATCTGCGGCACGGTGTAATCGGCGTACGGATTCAGCGAATCCTTGGGCGTGAAGTTCGAGGGCATCCGCGGCAGGCCGGAGGACTGCGTGGCCAGATCGAGCAGCGTGATCTGCTTGCCGTTGCGCGAAGGCACACGGACCGACGGCGGCAAGTACTTCGCGACCGGATCGTCGAGTCGCACTTCCCCGTGGTCCACCATATCCGCCAGGATCGATGCGGTGAACGTTTTTGTGATCGAGCCGATCTCGAACACGGCGGCCTGATCGACGCCTACCGCGATGATCCGTCGCGGGCCGGAGGGGTCCAACAGTCCCACCACGATCCCCTCACCATGCCTTCCGGTGTCGGGAAACGTCTTCACCCGTGACTCGAGCAGTGCTCTGACAGCGGAATCGGATGGCAGTGGCTGCTGCAGCGTGAGCAACAGCGCGAGGGCAGATATGGAATGCATGCGCGAATTTAGTATCTTCTCGGCGCCGTGCTCGTCCCCAAGTTTTTCACCACCATCCAGGACTACAACCGGGAGCAATTTACCGGGGACCTGGTCGCCGGCGTCATCGTCGGCATCGTCGCGTTGCCGCTCGCGATTGCGTTCGCGATCGCGAGCGGGCTCAGTCCCGAGCGCGGGCTCTACACGGCCATCGTCGCCGGTTTTCTGATCTCGCTGCTGGGCGGGTCACGCGTCCAGATCGGCGGGCCGACGGGCGCGTTCGTCGTGATCGTGTCGGGAATCGTGCAGCAGCACGGCGTCGACGGGCTGGTCATCGCCACGCTCATGGCCGGCTTCATCCTCGTCGCCTTCGGCCTGCTCCGCCTCGGCGCCGCGATCAAGTTCATCCCGTATCCAGTGACCATCGGGTTCACGAGCGGCATCGCGCTGATCATCTTCTCGAGCCAGATCCGCGACCTGCTCGGTCTCGAGATGCAGTCGGTGCCCTCGGCGTTCTTACCGAAATGGGACGCGTACGTCCACGCATTCGATACGGTCAACCCATGGGCCCTTGTGGTGGCGGTTGCTACGTTGGCGATCATCACTGTCTGGCCGAGGATCTCGACGCGGATACCGGGCCCGTTTGTCGCGCTGATCGTCACCACGGCCCTCGCGCAGCTGCTCCACCTGCCGGTCGAGACGATTGGGGCGCGGTTCGGCGCGATTCACGCCGGGCTCCCGCAGCCGAGCATCCCGCATCTTTCGATTCCGATCTTCCACGCGCTCGCCGGACCGGCTTTTACGATCGCGTTGCTCGCCGCGGTCGAATCGCTGCTCTCGGCCGTCGTCGCGGACGGCATGATCGGAGGACGCCATCGCTCGAACATGGAGCTCGTGGCGCAGGGTGTGGCGAATATCGCGTCGCCGCTGTTCGGCGGCATGCCGGCGACCGGCGCGATCGCCCGCACGGCGACGAACGTCAAGAACGGCGGGCGCACACCGGTGGCCGGGATGACGCATGCCGTTACCCTGCTTTTGATCACCCTGTTCTTTGGCCGCTGGGCCGCGCTCATCCCGCTGGCAACGCTGGCCGCGATCCTGGTGGTCGTGGCGTTCCACATGAGCGAGTGGCGGACGTTCATCTCCGAGTTTCGCGCGCCGAAGAGCGACGTCGCCGTGCTGCTCACGACCTTCCTGCTGACGGTCCTCGTTGATCTCACGGTCGCCATCGAGGTCGGCATCGTCCTCGCCGCCTTCCTCTTCATGCGGCGGATGGCGGAGGTGACGAACATCAGCGTGTTGACGCACGAGTTCGCCGACCCGGTGGACGACTTCGAACGCGATCCCAACGCGGTGCTCCGGAGGGTCATCCCACAGGGCGTGCAGGTTTACGAGATCACGGGGCCGTTCTTCTTCGGCGCCGCCGAGATGTTCAAGGATCGGGTGGGGCGCATCGCCGGCAAGCCCAAGGTGTTGATCATCCGCATGCGGCATGTACCGGCCATCGACTCGACGGGCCTACACGCGCTGCGCGAGCTGGTGCACCGCAGCCGCAAAGAAGGGATGCTGGTGATTTTGTCCGACGTGCACGCGCAGCCGGTAGTCGCACTCGACCGGTCGGGACTGTACGACGAGCTCACGGAAGACAACATCCACGGCAACATCGACGACGCGCTGAACCGCGCCCGCGAGTATCTCGGGCTCGAACCCGTTCAGCGTCCCGAGTTTGCGACTCCGACGGTCGCCCGCGAATCTAAAGATTCCGTCACGAAGCCTTCATGAAGACGCGAGGGGTCGCCAGCTAAGCTCCGCGCACCAACGAACGGAGCTGCTGATGCGTCGGAGCCTCATAGTCGCAGGTCTTGTCACGGCCATGGTGAGTCTCGCTTGCCGGGAGAATCAGCCACCGCAGCGCGTCGAGGGGCCGCCGACAAACGCGCCCGCCGATGTGTCGCACGGTGAAGCGCCGATCGGCACGGCCGCTGCGCCGGCACCCATCGACCCGGCTGCTCCGCCGCGCTCGACCAGCCGCGTACACCACCTGCGCGTCGCGATCAAGCACGCGAAGATCCCCATCGCCGAAGGCGTGACGTACGATGCCTGGACGTTCGACGGCCGCGTGCCGGGTCCGGTACTCCGCGTTACCCAAGGTGACACCGTGGACTTCACGCTCGTGAATGAGGCGCCGATGCCCCACAGCCTCGACTTTCACGCCGCGGAAATCGCGCCGAGCCGAGCGTATGTGAATCTCATGCCGCACGACTCGCTCCATTACCGCTTCGTCGCGCGTGTGCCGGGCGCGTTCATGTATCACTGCGGGACCGCTCCGGTGGCGCTCCACATCGCGAACGGCATGTACGGCGCGATTATCGTCGATCCACGTCAGGGCCGGCCGGCCGCGAAGGAGTTCGTGTTCGTACAGAGCGAGTTCTATACCAAGACGCTCCGCGATTCCACGCGGACGATCGACTGGGAAAAGCTGCTCGGCCTGGCGCCGGATTACGTGGTGTTCAACGGCCGCGAAGCAGAGTACGCACATCATCCCATTCAGGTGCGAGTCGGCGAGCCCCTGCGACTGTACGTCGTGAACGCGGGTCCGAACCGGTTTTCAGCGTTCCACGTGGTCGGCGCGATTTTCGATCGCGTGTACATCGATGGGTCGCTCGCCCACCCGCTCGAAGGTGTGCAAACGGTGACGGTCCCGGTGGGTGGTGGCGCCATTTTCGAAGCCCACCTGGTCGAAGCGGGAACCTATCCCTTCGTCAGTCACGCATTCGCGGATGCGACCAAGGGGGCGGTGGGAATGTTCAGGGCCCAATAACGGAGGACTCATGAAAGTCGCCGAGCTGATGCAAACGAATCTCAAGACAATCAGCGCCGACTCGACGATCGCAGACGCGGTCGTCGATCTCACCGAAGCTCAGGTGTCGGCCCTGCCGGTCCTAGACCGCTACGGCCGGGCGGTCGGCGTGGTCTCGACCCGCGAGATCCTCAAGGCCGAGACCGAGCGGCTTGAGGACACGTGCGTCCTCGAGATAATGGCGCCCTGGCCGGTGACGATCGAGCCCGACGTCGACGTGCGGCAGGCCGCTCGGGAGATGCTGTACCTCAACGTGCAGCGCCTTTTCCTCGAGTACGAGGGGGCGTTGGTGGGCGTCATCTCCCAGACGGATATCGTCGGCGCGGTGGCGACCGCGAAAGTCTAGTTCGCTAGCGCCGCTGCACGGACCAACGGCCCGTCTGAGTATCGCCGGACGGCAGCCTGGTCGTATATGTGCCGGCGATTGTATTGCCCTTCAGTTCGCCACTAAACGTGGTAAGCAGCCGAGCCCCGGTCTGCGGATCCGCGTAGGGATCGAGCGTGCCGCTCACGTGTCCTTGCTCGACCCGCACGAAGCGGATGGTGAGCACCGAAGTTGTCGGCGACTGCGCGGCGCCCGTGATGTTCTCACCACCGCGCCATGGCTGGAGCGGCCGGCCGAGGCCCACTGGAACCATGATCACATCGCCGAAGGCCGAGTCGGTCGCAGCTTTGAGCGTGAAATTGATGCTCCCGCTCCGGCCGGATTCCGCGCTGCTGTAGTCGCCGACCCACTCGCCAGCGAGCGCCGAGACGTCGCTGGATGCGCCAACGAGGGGGACTGGAGATCGGGAGGCGCCACAGGCGCCGAGCGCAAAGGGCAAGAGCAGGATGGGGATCGGCTTGAAGCGCAACATAGGCACCTCATGAGTGAGGAATGCAACGTTGCGCGTGACGGCGGCGCGCGCTGTCCCCGTAAGAATGCTGCCCAAATGGTGAATTGTCACTGTAGGCGCCCTGAAGCATTTTGACGGGTGATCCCGTGACCCCACAACTCGAAGCGACCCGCATACGGGAGCGATTCGAGCGCCTGCTGGCGGCCGGCGTGGCGATCTTCTCGCGGCACGCTCTCGACCATGTGTTGCAGCAAGTCGTGGACGCCGCGCGCGACGTCGTCGGAGCGCAGTACGCCGCGCTTGGCGTCCTGGGAGAGGATCGCGAGTCGCTCGTGCAGTTCGTGACGTCCGGAATCGATGATGACGCGCGTCGCGGCATCGGCGACTTGCCTCGCGGGCGTGGCCTCCTCGGTCACGTGATCCGCGAAGCGAAGCCAATTCGCACTGCGGACCTGAACCGCCATCCGAACCGTTACGGTTTCCCTCCCAATCATCCGCCGATGAAGTCGTTTCTCGGCGTTCCCGTGACCGGCCGCGGCGGCGTGTTCGGCAATCTGTATCTGACCGAGAAGATCGGCGCCAGCGAGTTCGATGACGAAGACGAGGCTATCGCGGTCCTGCTCGCATCTCAGGCGGCAGTGGCCATCGAGAACGCGCGCCTGTACGGAGAATCCGAGCAATTGCTGGGGCAGATCCGAACGATGCAACGCCAGCGCGACCTCTTCTTCGCGATGATGAATCACGAGCTGCGCAACGCGCTCACAGGAGTGTTCGGCTGGGCGGAGCGGCTGGTGCGGCGGAAATCACCGGAGACGGCCGAGCAGGCCGCACGGGAAGTGTACGAAGCAGCCGATCACACGATCGTGCTGCTCAACAATTTCCTGGACCTGATGCGGCTGGACGCCGGCAAGGTCCGCCCCGTGATGCGCGACGTGGAGGTGCGAACCGCGCTGCAACGCGCCCTGACAGCCAGCGAGCCTACCGCGACCGCAAAGCGCCTGCGGCTCGTTTCACGCATTGACGGGGCTCGGGAGACGATTCGGACTGATCCGCTACGCCTCGAGCAAATCCTTCTCAACTTGCTGTCCAATGCCATCCGCCACAGTCCGGCAGGCGCGGTCGTGGAAACGATCGTGGAGGAGGCCGCAGGCCACATGGTATTCTCGGTGATGGACCACGGACCCGGCGTCCCGGCCGAGCTGCGCGATCGCATCTTCGAGCCGTTCGAGCGGTTCGATCCTCATTCAGGGCTGGGTACCGGACTGGGCCTGCCCGTGTCTCGCCGCCTGGCGGCGGCGCTTGGGGGCGCTCTTACAGTGGAAGACACGGCAGGCGGTGGCGCCACGTTCATTCTAAAGATTCCTTCATGACCCCTTTAGAAATGGTTCAACGCGCCGCTGCTAGCGTGCCTTCATGAAGATTCTCGTGGTGGAAGACGACCGAAAGGTCGCAGGGTTCATAGAGCAGGGGCTGCGCGAAGAAGGCTACGTCGTGGACGTCGCGGGCGACGGCGAGCAGGGCACGATGCTGGCGCACGTCTACGATTACGACCTGCTCGTGCTGGACGTCATGCTTCCCAAGAAGACAGGGCTGCAGCTTGCCGCGGAGATCCGGCGGGAAGGGCGCGCCACACCGATCCTGATGCTGACGGCCCGCGATACCACCGAGGACGTGGTGCGCGGGCTCGATGCCGGCGCCGACGACTACCTCACCAAGCCCTTCAAGTTCGACGAGCTGCTCGCACGGGTGCGGGCGCTGGTGCGGCGTGGCGGCGCGGGCCGCACCGAGCTCCTGCGCTACGGGCCCGTGGAGCTGGACCGGCTGAAGCACAAGGCGCGGGTGGACGGGAAGAGCCTGGATCTCACCCCCAAAGAGTTCCATTTACTGCAGCACTTCCTGCT
>QHTW01000066.1:11577-14930 GCA_003220955.1 Gemmatimonadota bacterium
GTGGGGTTCCGGCTGCAGACGCCTGATCGAGCCGAGGCGTGACGCGGTCGCTGCGCCGCACGCTGGCGTTACGGTTTGCGGCAACGATGGCTGCGGGACTGCTCCTCGCCACGGGCGCCTTTTATTGGGCGGCATCGCGCGCGCTGCAAGAGTCCGTCCCCCCTGACGCCCTCCGCGGTGACTTGCTGCTGGTGCTGGCGTCCATCGTGGTGGCGGGCACGGCCGCGACGCTCATGGGCGCGTGGCATTTCACGTCTTCGGCGGTTCACCCAGTCACCGAGATCACCGCTCAGGCCATGCGCATCGAGGCGGGAACGCTGGATCAGCGGATCCTTGCGCACGCCGATACCGAGGAATACGAGGGGCTCGTCGCGGTCTTGAACCGCATGCTCGAGCGGCTGGAGCGCGGGTTTGCGGCGCAGCGGCGCCTGACTGCGGACGTGAGCCACGAGCTGCGCACGCCACTGACCGCGCTGCGCGGCGAGATCGAGGTTGCACTTCGCGCCCCGCGCTCCCAACGCGAATACGAGCGCGTGCTGCGTAGCGGGCTCGAGGAAATCGAGCGGCTCACCGAGCTGAGCGAAGATCTGCTGCTCGTGACGCGAGCCGAAGCGCGGCTCGTCTCTGCTCGGCGGGTCCCGACGAACTTCGAACGACTCGTCGCCGACAGGCTCGAGCGGTTGCGCCGTCGCTTCGAGGAGCGTGATCTGGCGGTCGATCCTTCGTTGCGCGCCGCGCGATCGGGCGTACTGATCGATCCCGAGCTCATCGGTCGCCTGGTCGATCACTTGCTCGAGAACGCGCTGCAGTTCACGCCCGCGGGTGGCACGATCAAGGTGCAGCTCGAACCCATTTCCGGGAACCGCGTGCGTCTGGCCGTCGAGAACACGGGGCCCGGCATCGCCGCTGCCGACTTGCCCCATCTGTTCGAGCCGTTCTATCGCTCCGATCCTGCCCGCACGCGCACCCCTGACGGCGGCACGGGCCTGGGCCTCGCGCTCGTCGCGTCGATCGCGCATCTGCACGGAGGAGTGGCACGAGCGTCGAGTGTGGCGGGAGAGAGCACTCGCTTCGAAGTCGAAATCCCTCTAGTGCTTTGACTTCATGTACTCGACGCCCGGCGCGACGGTCTCGCGCCACGCCGCTTCGACAGTCGGGCTGTACTTGCCGTCGAATTGCTTGACGGTGTCGATGAGCGCGTCGACGAACGGACGATAGAACGCGGGCTCGACGTCCAGGTCGCGCCGGCTGTGGCGCTCAGCGAGTCGCGCCAGAAGGTTTGGCTCCTTGTTCGGCTGATTCGGGAAGATGAGCAGAAGCCCGATCGCGTGGCGTAGGAGCCTGGTCTGTTGATCGAAGTTCGTGCCCGCGAAGCGCGGCACCGCCTCGGGGCACGCGGCGAGGAAATTCCGATAGAACACCTGCAAAAATTCGGGGGCCTGGCAGCAGCGATCGTAGCTCGCTTTGGCCAGTGCCGTCGTCGCTTTGTCGACCATGGGCCACAAAGGTGACGTTCCTTCGCCTGATCCTCAAGGTTCCTTCATGAAGGCTCCCTGATTTTGAAAGCGTACTCTCGAGGGAGCGCGCGATGGCCTGGGGACCGATTGTGGTGGGTGTGGACGCGTCGCCGGCGGCGGTGGGCGCCGCGGTTCTGGGCGAGCGGATCGCCCAACTGGCGGGTGCGCGGTGCGAGCTGATCCACGCCGTGCGCGACGCCTGGGCGCCGCTGGTCGCGGTAAACCCTGATCCACGCGTTGCCGAGATGCAACTGCTTCAGCAGGCCGTTTCGCGCGATCGAGTCAAGCAGGTCTTGAAGGGGACTGTGTCGGATCGAGTCCTCGACACGTTGAAAGTTCGGTTTGGACCGGCGGCGGTGGTCTTGCGGCAAGTCGTCGAGGAAAGCCGGCCAGGTTTGCTGGTCCTCGGCGGCAAGCATCACACGGCGCTGGAGCGGTGGCTCGCCGGCAGCACGAGTCTGCACGTCGTGCGGACGTCCGAAGTGCCGGTACTCATCACCGCCCGGGAGCCGGCCACGCCGCGACGCATTCTCGTTGCGGCCGACTTGTCCAAGGCCGCCGGTCCTACAGTCCGTTTGGCGGAGCGGTTTGCACGACTGGCTGGCGCGCAGCTGCGAATGCTGACTGTCTTCGAGCCGCTTCCGGATCTCCCTGGCATTCCACCCATGGATCCCGCGGAGTACTACGCGCTCGCGCAAGAGACGCTCGAGCGGGATGTCTGGTCGCTGGTGAAGACCTCCGACGTCGAGAGACTCGTCCGGCACGGCATGGTGGTCGATACGCTATTGCGTGAGGCCAGCGAGTGGCAGGCGGACGTTGTGGTGGTCGGCTCGCACGGCAAGGGCTGGGCGCAGCGTGTACTCCTGGGCAGTGTCACTGAGCGTCTCATCAATCACCTGCCAACGTCGCTCCTCGTGGCGCCGGTGGGCATCGCAGCGGCTGCACGATCCGAACGGCGGCAGCACCAGCTCGCCATCCACTGAGGAGGATCCGATGACAGCGCAACCGATCGTTGTAGGCGTGGACGGCTCGACTGAGAGTGCATCGGCGGCGTCCGTTGCATGGATGCTGGCCCGGGCCGCCGACGTGCCGTGCCGGCTGGTGTACGCGATCGACGACGGGAACGCGTCGCTCGCGATGGCAGGGACCGGCGTCGTCACGGAGGCGCTGCAGCTGGCCGCGCTGGCTGGCGCGCGCGGCGAATTGCGTGCGTCGCTCCCGGATTGCGTCCCATCGGCCGTCGTGGACGCGATGGTGGCGAGCACGGGGGCCACGGCTGACGTCCTCGAAGCGGTGGTCGACGAGACAGACGCCACGATGCTCGTGCTCGGCGGGAAGCATCATTCGAAGCTCGGCCGCTGGTTGGGCGGAAGCACTGTGCAAGGGGTTGTCCGTCGTCTCCCGGTTCCGCTGCTCGTCACAGCCGGTGAGCTGCCAATCCATCCCCGGGTGATGGTCGCGGTGGATGCTTCGTACGCGGCGCTGCCGACCATTCGCCAGGCGATCGCGTTCGCGCGGCTCTTGGGAAGCCCGCTGCATGCGCTGCATGTGATCGATCCGCCCCCGGCCATTGCGGAGCTTCCTCGCGACTGGTCGCGCGCGATCGTGGAGCGCGACCTCTGGCCCATCATTCCGCTCGTCGAGCGGGGCAAAGTCATTCGCGAAGGCGTCCCGTTGGCTACGATCGTGGACGAGGCGGCGGCGTGGCGCGCCGACGTCATCGTCGTGGGCTCGCACGGGAAGGGTTGGGTCGATCGTCTGCTCATCGGCAGCGTGACTGAAGATTTGCTCAACAATCTGCCATGTGCCGTGCTCGTGGTGCCGGTGCCGAAGCCG
>QHTW01000066.1:14939-16954 GCA_003220955.1 Gemmatimonadota bacterium
CACTACTCAGCCGCCGCTGTGGGCTGAGATATCTGGGGAGCCCTTCGGGGAACAAGGGACGAGCCCATGACACACATTCTGATCGTCTACGGCACGACCGATGGCCACACCGCCAAGGTCACTCAAGTGCTCGCCGAGGATTTACGCGCGCTGCGGTGCAGCGTGGATATCGTGGATTCGGCAGGCATGATCCACCGCTTGAGCCCGGAGGGCTATGATGGTGTGATCGTGGCGGCGTCGGTGCACATCGGCGATTACCAACGCTCCGTCGCACGGTGGGCGCGCACGCATGCCGCCATGCTGAACCACATGCCGACGGCATTTCTCTCCGTCTGCCTGGCTGTCCTCGAGCAAAACGCCAAGACACGGCGGGAAGTCGCCAACATCCTCGAGCGCTTTTTCGCCCGCACCGGTTGGCGGCCACCGATCGCCAAGCCGATCGCCGGTGCTGTACGCTACACGCGCTACGGATGGCTCAAGCGTCTGATGATGAAACGCATCGTCGGAAAGGCAGGCGGTGGCACCGATACGACGCGAGATTACGAGTACACTGATTGGAACGACTTGCGTGCTTTTGCGGGGGAGTTCGCCCGGCAAGTCACAACCACCGAAGCGATAGCAGGAGGCGTACGATGATTCGGAAGATCTTGAGTTTCGCGGTGCTCGCGCTCGTGGCTCTCCTTGTTTTCAAGATCGCGCTGGGACTACTCGGCGTGCTCATCGGCCTGACGGTGAGCGTTCTGGTACTCGCCGCGATGGGTTACACGTTCTATCTCATCCTACGGGTCTTCAGTCCTAGCACGGCAGCGCGCGTGCGGGAGATGATTCGCGGAACGCCCGCTACGCCGTAGGCGTCTCCTTCTTTCATCCCCCTTGCTGGGCACGAGGCACGCGCGGAGCTTTGGGCGCGTGCCTCTGCGTCGCCAACTCGGTCTCCTCGCTGTCACCGCCCTCGTCGTCGGCGAAGTCATCGCGATCGGGATTTTTCTCACGCCCGCCGGCATGGCGCGGTCGCTGGGCTCTCCCTTCTGGTTGCTGATTGTGTGGCTGCTGATGGGCTTCATGGCCCTGAGCGGCGCGCTCTGCTATGGCGAGCTGGCAGCGCGCGCGCCTGAAGCGGGCGGTGGGTACATCTACCTGCGAGAGGCGTACGGACCGGTGGTGGCGTTTTTGTATGGCTGGAAATGCATGCTGGTTATGGATCCCGGGATCACGGCGGCCCTCGCGGTCGGCCTCGCGAGCTACGTCGGATACGCGGTTGGCGTGGCCGGCGCGTCGCTCAAGCTCATCGCGATCGCAACTGTTCTTCTCCTCGCCGCGATCAACGTCGCGGGACTGAGGTTCGGCTCAGGACTGATGCAGTGGCTTACGGCGCTCAAGCTCGGCGCGCTGGGCCTGATCGCTGTGCTCGCGCTCGTGATGCAGGCGGGCCAGTGGTCGAACTTCGTGCCGCTCGTCGCGCAGCGTGCCGGCTCCGATCCGCTTCCCGGCGCGCTCGCCCCGGCCCTGGTGGGAGCCTTCTTCGCGTTCGGTGGGTGGTGGGAGATCAGTAAGCTGGCCGGCGAAGCGCGTGATCCGGCGCGCCATTGGGCGTCGCGATCGTGACGGCGATTTATATCCTGACGAGCGCCGTCTTCCTGTACCTCGTACCGCTCGAGCGCGTGACGTCGGGCGAAACGTTCGCCGCACAGGCAGGTGAGCTGCTCTTCGGCCCTGCCGGTGGGCAGGTCTTTGCCTGGATCGTCATTGTGGCGGTACTCGGCAGCTTGCTCGGGCTCCTCATGGCGCTGCCGCGCGTCTATTACGCGATGGCCAGCGACGGCGTGTTTTTCAAAGCGGTTGCCGCGGTCCATCCCCGGTTCGGCACGCCCGCGCGCGCTATCGCGATCCAGGCGGGAATCGCCTCACTCTACGTGGCGCTGGGCACGTTCAACCAGATCATCGCCTACTTCGTCTTCGTGACGGTGTTGTTTGTCGGTTTGACCGTAGCCGGACTGTTCCGCATCCGCCGCCGC
>QHTW01000067.1 GCA_003220955.1 Gemmatimonadota bacterium
GTCGGTCGCGGGAATGATAACACCAGGGTTGAGGATCGACAGCGGGTCGTACGCGCGTTTGACGTCGCGAAACAGATCCATGACTTCCTTGCCATAGAACCGCTCGAGCACACCCGCGCGGAGGCGGCCCACGCCGTGCTCACCCGACGGCACACCGCCCAGTCGGACGAGCAGATCCGTGACGTCTGCGAACAATTCGGCAAGTGCCTCACGCCAGCCGTCGCGCGTCGTATCGGGGAGCGCGTTCACGTGAACGTGGCCGTCCCCGGCATGGCCAAAGATCGCGACGGGAATGTCGCGACGCCTGGCCGCTTCCCGAAGACCGGCGACGTACGCGCCGAGTGCCTCCAGCGGCACACAGCCGTCCTCGATGAGCTGGAGCGACCGTTGGCTGGCGGGCAGCCGCGCGAGCGTTCCCGGAGACGACGATCTTCACTTCCGTGGCGTTCGGCAGCACACTGCGCGCCGCTTCGGCCGAATGCTTGAGGCCGTGCACCGCGTCGCCGGCGGCGCCGCGCGCAGCCGCCGCGTGTTCGCGCTCGAATTCGACGAGCAAGAGGCAGGCGACCTTGGGCGCCTCGGGGACGAAGCGCAGCAAGGTCTCATCGAGCAGCTCGATGGCCGAGGGGTTCAACGAGACGAGGTAGGGGACCGCGTCGGCCATCGCCTCGAGGCCAGCGAATCCGAGCGCGGCGCCCGCGATGTCGGGCGGAATCGGGTCGAGCTTCCAGTGCACTGCCGTGACGATGCCGAGCGTGCCCTCCGCGCCGATGAGGAGATCGATCTCGTCGCCGGTCTCGGCAAAATGATCCAGAGCATATCCCGAGGAGTTTTTGCGGGTCTTGGGGAAACGCTCGGCGACGAGCCGTCGGTCGGCGGTCGTGAGCGTGAACCTCGCACTCGGTTGCCCGCGCGCCACTGTCCTCACCGTGCCGTCGGCCTCGACAACGTCGAGCCCCACGATCCACCGCCGCATACTCCCGTACCGCACCGTGCGGGGTCCGGCCGCGTTGGTGGCCACCATCCCTCCGCTGGTCGCGAACGCGCCAGAGGATGGATCCGGAGGTAGCCGCAAGCCGTAGGGTCTGGCAGCCTCGTTCACCCGGGACCATGTGACTGACGCGCCGGCCCGCGCCACGTGAGCGTGAGTGTCGATCACCAGCTCCGCGAAGCCGATGCTCAGGTCGGCGATGATGCCGCTGCCGACGTTGCCACCCGGCATGCCGCTGCCCGCGCCACGCGGGATGAGCGGGGTTTTCGACGCGGTGGCCTGACGAACGAGCGAGACGACGTCGGCGACGGTCTGGGGGATTGCGACGGCGGCGGGAACGATGCGATACACCCCAGCGCCTTCAGCATACGCCGCGCGGACACGAGGATCGGTGACTAACACGCTCCAAACTTGACATGGGTGAACGACAACGTGAAGCTTCGAGTCTCTGATGGCTAAAGCGCAGCTCATCCATATAGAAGTAGACCGGCGGCTCGGTCACGAATGGGACGAGTGGAACGGTCGACCGCTTCACGCCGACGGCAACTTCTCGGCGCCCCCAAGGCTGTTCTTCACGTTCGCCGCGCTGACCATAGCCGCCGCCACGGGAGCTGTTGCGCTTCTACTGTATTTGATCGCGCCGCGCCTGGCAGCGCTGTGGCCCCGGCTGCCTCCTGTGCTCTGGATCGCGCTCGGCGCGCTGGCGGCACTGCAGTGGCTCTATCTCGGCGTACTCGCCCTCTCCTTTTACTCCGGCAGAACTCTCCTCCCCGAACGCCTGCTCGAGCGGGGTCCTTACTTACAGCTCATGAACTACAGCTCGCTGCTCGCCCGCAGCTTCGGCAAGCGCGACTTTGTCGAGCACGCCGCGATCGACATCTACAACACGCTGGCGGAGCGGCGTGGTCGCAGGGTGGGGAAGGGTGAGCTGCTGGTCCTGATTCCCCGCTGTTTGTCGAAAGAGGCGCTCGACGGCGTGCTGGAGATTGCGGGCCGCTACGAGGTGCCGGTGTTCGTCGCGACGCGAGGCCAACTCGCACGGCGCGTGATCCGCGAGCGGCGGCCGCGCGCGGTGGTCGCCGTCGCCTGCGAACGCGACATGATGACGGGTCTGCGGGACGTCGCGGGTAAGCTCCCGGTGCTCGGCCTGACCATGCGGCTGCCCAATGGGCCGTGCCGCGACGCGGCTATCGATCTCGGACAGATGGAGCGGTGGGTCCAGGGACTCGTTGCCGAAGCGCCAGCCCCAGCACACACCACGCCGTAAACGCGAGCCACTCCGCGGTCGTAAAGCTACCAGGCACAACAGGCACCAATTTCATTGCGATAATCGCGGCGCTCACGGCTACCCCGATCGCGGCGATCGTGACGCCTTCCCGGATGCCGCCACGACGCGCCAGCGCGATGAAGGCAAGGCAGGCCGCGCACCACCCGATTGCGCCCACTGCCGCGCCCACTTCGCTGATGGGAACGAGCACCGCGTCGCCGAGGAACGCGGCCGCGCCGGTGAGGCCGGCGATGAGCGCGATCGCGGTCGCCGGCGTCCCGAAGGTGGGATTCACGGCACCGAGCGCGGGATGGACTTGGCGGCGGCGGCCCAGCGCGAACACCAGTCGCGTGGCGGCGACGAAGTTTCCATTGAACACTTTGAAGAGCGACAAGAGGGCGGCGGCGAGAATCAGCCGCGCGATCCACGGCGTGCCGAATGCGCGCGCGAACGCCACGTCGGTGCCAAGATGCTGCGTTACGATGTCGGTCCAGGGGTACACCCACGTGACCACGCCGACGATCACGACGTAGAACAGTCCGCCCGCCAGCAGGGCAGCGGTGATTGCCCGCGAAAGCGTGCCCGGTCGAAGACCGGGAAGCGCTTCCTCCGACGCCTTGGGGATCGATTCAAAGCCGGTCATGAAGTAGGGCACGATCTGCGCGACGAGCAGTACCGAGACGAACGGTCCCACGGGGGCGAACAGCGGTTCGACATTCGTCGCGCTACCGCGTCCCAAGCCGAGCGTCACAAACAGCGCGAAGCACGCCAGCAGGCCGATCGTCGTGATATCCTGAAACCGGCCACTCAGCCGGATGCCGCGGTAGTTCACGATGCCGATCGCGGCCGTCAGTCCGAGCGCGGCGAGCAGCCGCGGCAGGGTGATCGCCTTTCCCGCGACCGTGTAGAGGGTGAGCGCATTCATGCCGGGGAACAGCCGCGCCAGCAAGTTGCCGATCGCCACCGCTTCCCATGGGCAGACAATCGCGTAGGCGAGCACCATCATCCAACCGGAGGTGAAGCTCACGAACGATGGGAAGACGCGTTCCGTGTAAGCGACTTCGGCGCCCGCATCGGGAATCATCCGCACCAGGCGGCCGTAGGTGTGGGCGATGGGCAGCAGCAGCACCGCACCGGCGAAAAAGCCCAGCATCGCGCCGCCGGGCCCGCCCCGGCGCAGCCAGTCGTCCATGACGACCAGCCACCCGGCCCCCACCATGCTGCCGAAACCGAATGTGAAGTACTCGAGGGCGCCGAGGCTGCGGCGGAGAGTCGTGCTCACCTAGTAGGTCGTGACTCCGAGCTTGGTCTTCAAGGCGGCCAGGAGCCGCTCGGCGCGGAGCTGACCCGGGGAGCGGGGCGGTGCGGCGCGCTCGAGATCGCGACGTGCGCGGGACGGATCCTCCACCGGCCGGTACACTGCCTCGATCGTCACGCGCGACTTGCCCGGCACGTCGGGATCGGCCCAGAGCCGCACGCGATGCGTACCCGCGAACTCCGCAGTTTCAAGAAAGGCATCGCGCAAACTCACCACATGCACGGGGATCGTATCGGCCTGGAGGAGGTCACGGGCCGCCTGGGTGACGTCGGCGGGACGCGCGTTGATCACCGCGTGCAGCGCCTCCGGAATCGGAGCGAAGGAAGGACGCGTCGTGGTGGGCGTGCAGGCCACCACGAGAACCGCGCACAATCCGATGGCGCGCATCAATGCGAGTGGGGTGGTGTCCCTGGAGGGTGCGTGTGAGGCGTCGTCCGCTTCGTGGTGTCGGAGAGCGAATCGGCGGCGTGCTCGTGCTCTTCCCCCGCCTCGTGCTGATGGCCTTTCTCCCGGTTCTCGATCTCCGCCTGCAGCGTGCGGGATGGAATGCCGGCGGCATGTTCGAACATCAGCCTGCCCCCGAGGATGCCGGTCCACACGAGTCCCGCGATTCCGATCACGCTCAGCATGCGCGTCAACGCCAGCTCCTGCGCCGGCATCTGAAAGCGGCGGAGCAATCGCCACCCGAGCACGACGGTGAAGAGCGACATCGTGATCAGCGCCATATTCTCGTGCTTTTCCATTATTTCATGGATCGCCTCACCGTGCTCGATCGAGCCCGATGCGAGCTTGCCGGCCACCACGGCCAGCCATCCCCCAATGACGCCGGCCCACAGCGTCCAGATCGCCGCCCACATGAGCGATTCGCGTTTCGTGGTGGCGGCGGCGAAATCGAACGCCACCGCCACCACAAGCAGGGCGGCAGGGAAATCGTTGAGGAGGGCGTGCCAACGGGCGGCGTTGTAGCCGAGCATCAGAGTCCCAGGTCGCTGACGATGGGTGGATTCGCCGAATAATCGTAGAAGCCTTTTCCGCTCTTTCTTCCGTGCATCCCCGCGAGCACCATGCGCTTGAGCAACGGCGGCGGCGCGTAGCGGGCTTCGCGGTACTCCTTGAACATGATCTCGGCGATGTGGTGCGTCGTGTCGAGACCGACGAAGTCGAGCAGCGTGAGCGGGCCCATCGGGTAGCTGCAGCCCAATTGCATCGCCTTGTCGATGTCGGGCACGCTGCCGACGCCGCGTTCCACGGCCCGAATGGCGTCGAGCAGATAAGGGACGAGCAGGAGATTGACGATGAAACCGGACGTGTACTTCGCGGCGATCGGCTCCTTGCCGAGAGAGGCGGCGAATGCGAACGCGCGCTTGAACGTCTCCGTGGACGTCGTCACGGTACGGACGACTTCCACCAGCGCCATCAGCGGCACCGGATTGAAGAAGTGCAGCCCCACGAAACGATCCGCGCGCCTGGTCGCGCCGGCCATTTCGGCGATGGTCAGACTCGAGGTATTCGACGCGAAGATCGTCCCCTGCCCGCAGAGCCCGTCGAGCTCTTTGAACAACGCGTTCTTCAGTGCCAGATCTTCGGTGATCGCCTCGATCACGATGTCGACGGGCTTCAGGTCCGCGACGGTCGTCGTAAAAGTCAGGCGCTTCAGCGTCGCGTCGCGGTCAGCCGCCGGGAGCTTTCCCTTCTCGACGAATTTCGCGAGCGACTTCTCGATGCCGGCGCGCGCGCGATCGAGAATTTCCTTGGATACATCGCGCACGATGGTGGCGTAGCCGGCGGTCGCGGCAACCTGAGCGATCCCGCTGCCCATTAAGCCGCTGCCGAGCACCCCGACTCGCTTGATATCGGTCATCTATCCTCGTGTCTTTGGCCGCGGATTCTCGAAGACCTTGCGGACTTCGTCTGCGATCCGGAACAACGGATGCTGACCAGGCAACGACGGGGTGGCGCGAGTCTCGCCACGCTCGAGCCGGTCGAGCACCTGCTCGAGCGCGATCTGCATGCGCTCGTTCGCGCCCCGGTAGGTGCGCGCGATCAGCACGCCGCCGATCGTCAGGCCCACGCCGGGGACGAGCATGAGGGCTTGCGCGAGCGCCAGGGGCGGAACGATGAGGGCGGTGGCGCCCGTCATGCCCCATCCCAGGAGTGTCAGCACGCTGCCGCCGGTGATCCGCTTCGTCCGCTGCTCGCGAATGTCGGCCTCGAGCCGCACGAGACAGAACCCGGGTTCGAGCTGCACGACCTGTCCGCTGATCTCTCCCGCCCGGGCGAGCGAGTAGCGCCGGACCCCGGCGAGCGCTCGCTGAATCGAAGCGACGGGACCCGCCTTCGGCTCCCACGACGTCCGATCGGCGTACTGGCGTTTGGGTTGCAGCAGCTCCTCGTCGGTCATGCAGCGGCTCAGCGCGCGCTCGACCGCCGCTCGATCGCCCGGCACGACGCGATGCGCGACGATGGATCGCGGACCTGTCAGCCACGCCCAGGTCCCGGTCGCCACTTCGGGCGCAGTCCGCGTCTGCTCCTCGAGCATCGCCTGGCGCAGATAGCGGTCGGGGATGCCGACGTCCTTGCCGAGCGCCAGGACTTCGTTGGTCGTGAGCCCTTCACCGATCTCGCGCTCTCCCGCCTGCAGCTCGGCGGCGCGTTTGATGATGCGCTCGAGCGCGTCACGGCTGATGAGATCCTTCCCCATCAGACTTTGGCCTTACCCTTGTTCTGAACCGCCGGGAGACGCTCACCCGCTCCCGCGGCGCGTTCCGGGAGAGCCGCCGGGGCGGGGGGATTGCCGGTGGGAGCAAGCCGATCCATGAAGACTTTGAACAGATCGATGGGGATGGGGAAGATCGTCGTCGAATTGTTCTCGGACGCGATTTCGTTGACGGTTTGTAGATAGCGCAGCTGAATGGCAGCCGGTTCGGCGCCGATGATGTGCGCCGCCTGGGCGAGCTTCTCCGATGCCTGCAGCTCGCCCTCGGCGTTGATGACTTTGGCGCGGCGCTCGCGCTCGGCTTCCGCCTGCCGTGCCATCGCGCGCTTCATCTCCGGGGGCAGGTCGACGTCCTTCACTTCGACCGCCGAGACCTCGATGCCCCACTCTTCGGTGCGCTGGTCGATGATCTGGCGCAGGATGGCGTTGACCTTGTCGCGGTTCGCCAGCAGCTCGTCCATCTCGGTTTCGCCGAGCACGGAGCGCAGCGTCGTCTGCGCGAGCTGGCTTGTGGCGTAGAGATAATTCTCGACCCCCACCACCGCCTTGTCGGGCGTCTTCACGCGCATGTACAACACCGCATTCACTTTGATCGAGATGTTGTCGCGCGTGATGACGTCCTGCGGCGGAATGTCGATCGCCATCACGCGCAGCGAGACCTTCTGCATCTTAGCGAGCAACGGCGGCAAGAAGATCAGTCCCGGCCCCTTCGTGGGCCGCAGATGGCCGAGCAGGAAGTACACCCCGCGTTCGTACTCGCGCAGCACCCGAAGCCCCGCGAACAAATAGAGGGTGATCGCTCCGATGGCGGTGACCAGGATGTCGCTCATAGCGCCTCGACAATCACCGCCGCGCCCTGGCCACCGCCGATGCACGCGGAACCGAGCCCAAAGCGCTTCTTCTCGCGCCGCAGCGCGTGCAGCAAGTGAACCGTGATGCGGGTACCGGTCGCCGCCAGCGGGTGGCCGATAGCGATCGCGCCGCCGCACGTGTTGGTGCGACTGCGATCGAGTCCCAACTCCCGCTCGACCGCCAGGTATTGCGGCGCGAATGCTTCGTTCACCTCGACGAGATCCATCTGCGCAAGTTTCATCCCCGCTTTCGCCAACGCCTTGCGGGCGGCAGGCGCCGGGCCGATGCCCATGTGCTTCGGTTCGACACCGGCCACCGCCCATGCGACCAACCGGCCGAGCGGCTTCAATCCGTGCGCCTTGGCATACTCTTCACTCGCGAGCACCGTCGCTGCCCCGCCGTCCGAGATGCCGGACGCGTTCCCCGCGGTGACCAGCCCATCCTTCTTGAAGTAAGGCTTCAGCCCGCTGAGGATCTCGAGCGTCGTTTCGGGACGCATGTGCTCATCAGCGCGGAACTCGACTTCCTTGCCTTTGACCTTGATGGTCACCGGCACGACCTCGTCCTGGAACGCGCAGGCGTCCCACGCTTGTTTGGCGCGTTGCTGCGAGGCAACGGCGACTTCATCGACTTCCTTGCGGGTGAGTTTGTACTTCTCAGCGAGGCTTTCGGCGGTCTCGGCCATGGACAGGCCGCATTGCGGGTCCTTCAGCGACTCCCACAGGAGGTCCTCGAGCGGCGCCGGGCCCAGCCGGAGTCCCCAGCGCGCGCCCCGGACGACGTGCGGCGCCTGGCTCATCGACTCCGCACCGCCCGCGAGCACCACGTCGGTTTCGCCCAACAGAATCAGCTGCGCACCTTGCGTAATCGCCTCGAAACCCGAGCCGCAGAGCCGGTTCACCGTAACTGCCGGTGTCTCGATCGGCAGCCCTGCCTTCAAGCCGACATGGCGGGCCATGTAGATCGCGTCCGCCGACGTCTGCAGCGCGTTTCCGAAGACGACATGGCCAAAATCGCTCGCGGGGACGGCGGAACGCTGGATCGCGTGGCGGGACGCTGCCGCGCCCAGCTCGATGGCCGACACATCCTTCAAAGAGCCGCCGAACGAACCGAATCCTGTCCGGACTCCCGACAGAAAGACGACGTCTTTCGTGGCGCCCTGGGTTTTCATGGGAGTGACTCCGCAATGAGACTGGGAGGAATATAGCCGCTACACGCGAGCAGCGATGGCGGACGCTACCTCGCGAGTCGTGGATTTGCCGCCGAGATCGGGAGTCCGTGCGCCGATCGTAAGCGCCTCCCTCACGGCGCGTTCCAGGTCGCGCGCTGCGTCCGGATGTCCCAGCTGTTCCACCATCAACGCGCCGGTGAGCACAGCAGCGGCGGGATTCGCCACGCCCTTTCCCGCGATGGTCGGCGCCGAGCCGTGCACCGGCTCGAACAAGCCGCCGCGCCGGCCCGGGTGCAGGTTGGCGCTCGCGGCGACGCCGAGCCCGCCCACGAGCCCCGCGCCCAGGTCCGAGAGAATGTCGCCGTAGAGATTGTTGGTCACGATCACCTGAAAGCGCGCCGGCTCGCGCACGAGTTCCATCGCCAGCGCGTCCACGTAGCGATGCTCAGCGGTGATTGTCGGATACTCCCGCGCGATACGCTGCAGCGTCTCTTGCCAGATCCGGTGCGTGGGAATCGCGTTGGATTTGTCGCTCATCGTGACGCGCGTCTTCCCGTGTGCCTTCGCCCACTCGAACGCCGCGCGAACGATCCGCTCGACGCCCTTGCCCGTGTTGACTTCTTCGGCGACGTGCTCGTCGCCGGAAGAGCGCCCGCGTCCGAGATATTGGCCTTCCGTGTTTTCGCGGAAGATGACGCAATCGATTGTGCCCGGATTCCGCAGCGGTGTGAGATCGGGATGCAGCAGCTCGACGGGACGGAAATTGACGTACAGATCCAGCTTGAACCGCAAACCCAGCAAGATGTCCCGCGCGTGCTCATTGCCGGGCAGGCGCGGATCACCCAGCGCACCGAGGAAGATTGCATCGACGTCGTCGCGCAGATGGTGAAATGCGGCGTCCGGCAGCGTCTCTTTGGTCCGGAGATAATGATCGGCCGAATACGGTAGACGCTCCCACTGCAACCCGAATCCATGCTTGGCGGCAGCGCGATCGAGGATGGGAATTGCCGCCTCGATGACTTCCGGACCGATGCCGTCGCCTGCAATGACCGCGATTTTGGCCGTTCTGCCAGCTGGCCGGCCCGTCATTCGAATCCGGTCGGCTTACCGCACGACAGACAATAGGCCCAGCCGACATCCACCGGGCTGTCGCAGGCCGGACACTTGAGGTCGCCTTCTTGTGGCTGCCCGCAATGCGGGCAGAATCGCACGTCGCGATTGCTGGGCAGGACTCCGCCGCAGTATTCGCACTGGTTCTCCAACAGAGCGTGCGGTGGGCGGGCGATGCGAAATCGTTCCGCATGATGGGGGGGGGCCGGGGGGGGTGGGAGGGTCGACGGCGGCGCCGGGGGGATCGGGTTTTCCCCCGTGGTGTCGAGCAGGCCGTCCTCATCGGCGTCAGCGGAAGCCGGAGGCGCGTACGCGCGGTCTGCAATCAGGACGCGCTCGGCGGCGCGGCCGTTCACCATGACCTGCGCTTCCGGAAAGCTGCGGAAGTACGCAGGGTCGGGGTTGATGGTCGCGATTTCCCGCTGCATCGCCTCGCGTACCGAATCCGGCTCGAGCTGCACGTAGCTGCGCTCGCCCGCGAGCAACCGCAGCACCGCCATCTCATAATCCTGATGCGTCGCGACGTTCAGGCGCGCGCGGTTGGAGCGATAGGGAACCAGCCGCTCGTAGATCTCCGCCGCCGGAAACGGGACCGCGATGCGCGTCTCTCGTGCCAGTGCGGCGACGAGCAAGCCAAACAGGCGATCGACCTCATCCACTACGCGCCGCCCCCATTTCGCCACGCGCCCATCCAGCGGTCATACAGCACCGGCACGACGCCGCCCTGCTGCAGGACCTCGACGCCCGACGGATCGCGGTACGCCTTGCGATAGAAGACGTGCGTGACGCCGGAGTTGATGATCAGCTTCGCGCACATCACACACGGCGAGGCGCTGACGAACACGACCTTGTCCCGCATGCTGCCCGGGGCCTTCACGAGCGCATTCATCTCGGAGTGGATGCAGCCGCAATTCCCCGGGACCGCGGAGTCGCATTTGTTCGGCAGGCCGCGCGCGTTGCCGTTGTACCCGATCGCGAGGACATTCTCGAGCCGCTGGTCGGTCACGACCGTCCCCACCTGGAGCCGCACGCACGTCGAGCGCTTCGCCAGCTCCTCGGCCATGCGCATGTACACCTCGTAGAGCGGTATCCGCTCGACGCTGACCGGCGTGCCGTCCGCCGACAGGTTCGAGGGGTGCGTGTTGGCTGCAACGCCGTCCTTAGGCGCGCTCATGGAGCTCCTTGTCGGGATCGAAGTCGACAAACTTGCCGCGGGCACGCTGTTGCGCGAGCCACGTATCGAAGCCGGATGGGATCAGCCCGTTGGAGCGCTCCTGCTGATCGGCGGCACGAATGGCGACCGCGTTCGCGTATTCATTCTTGACGTGCTCGTTGTGGCCGCGCACCCAGCGCCAGTCCACCGTGTGCATGTCCGTGACCTGCGCGAGCTTCTGCCAGAGCTCGGCATTCTCGAGCGCGCCGGTTTTGCGGCGCCAGCCGCGCGCCTCCCAGTCCTTGCGCCACTCGCTCATGCCCTTGATCAGGTACTCGGAATCCGAGACGAACCGGACGTGCGCATGGCGCCATTGCCGGCGGATCCACTCCAGCGCCGCGATCGCCCCGGCGAGCGCCATCTTGTTATTTGTCGTCTGCGGCGAGCATTCGAAAAAGTCCCAGCGCGCCACGCTGTCGCCCGCGGGCGCTTCGATCAGCGCCGCGTTGCCGCCGCGGCTCGGCTTGGTGGAGTCGTTGCCGAGGCAGCTCTCGTCGGCGTGCACCAGTACGAAATGCTCGGTCATGGCTGGATGACGACGGGGATGTCGGTGTGCAGCAAAATCTGCTCGGCATGAGACACGGTAACGTCGCGCCGGCCCACGTGGGCACCCGCAAAGAGCGCGTCGCACTGCGTCTCCTGAATCACCCGGGCGACCACTGCGCCCGGCGTGCCGTTCTCGAGGTGCGTGACGAACGCAATCCCTTGCAACGAAAGCATCGCTTCGGCCTCGCCGACGACCATGGTCCCGACCGCGGGATCGATCGTCGCGTGAATCACGTGCACCGTGCTGTGCGTGACGCTCGCGAAGCGCGCGACGAGCGCGAGCGCCCGCTGGGAGGTCTCCCGGCCATCGTACGCGATCGCGCACGCGTTCATCGGCGACGGCTTGCTAGCGCACACGATCACCGATCGCTCGGCGATGCGAATGAGCGAGCTGACCGTCTTTCCCAGCACGTCCGCCGCCGACGACCGCCCCCGCCGGCCCACGAGCACCGTGTCGACGTCGAGTGCCAGGGCCGCCAGCTCGACGTCGGGATTGCCGTGTTTGAGGATCGTCTCCGCCGCGAGACCGGCGTCGGTGACGCGCTCCTGGGCCCGCTGCAACAGCACGCCCGAGTCGGAGGCGCGCTTCCCCAGGGTGTGTGTCTCCCGTATGTGGGCAACGACAATCTTGGCCCCGAACCGTAGGCCGACGTGGACGGCCTGCTCCAACGCTTCATCGGCATTGGGACTGCCATCGAGACCCACCAGCAGGCGCGTGAACACGTGATTACGGCAGGACCGCGAAGCTCTCCAAATCGCGCAGGCGGAACGAGAGCAGCTCGCCCGTCATCGGGAGCCGTCCCGCCAGCACGTCGCCCGGTCCGCTCGTCTCGAGGCGCTCGGCCACCACGACATATTCGGTGCCGCGACGCCGCAGCGCTACCCGCAAACGCTCGCGGACCGCGCGTTCCAAGGCATCCAGCGCCTCGGGTGTGAGGGACCGGTACTCGGGGGGCGGGATCGCGCGCGAGGGCACGTGCACCTCACCGCACCGCGATCGTGCCGGCCACGCCGCGCGACAGGCGACCAATCCGTCCGGCTGTGGGCGTCCCCTCGGCCTGCAGGGCGGCGATCAGCGTATTGGCGCGCTCGGGGTCCACGGCGATCAACAGGCCGCCTGATGTCTGCGCATCGAACAGGAGAACGCGCAGCGGTTCCGGGACCTTCGAGTCGAACTGGACGTGCGGGGCCAGGGCTTCGCGGTTCCGTTTGGTGCCACTCGGAATTGCCCCCCGTTCGGCAAGCTCCAGCGCCTTGGGCAACAGGGGGACAGCAGCCGCATCGACTTCGGCCGACACTCCGCTGGCCGCCAGCATGTTGTGCAAATGCCCCAGCAACCCGAACCCCGTGACATCGGTGGCGGCATGGACGCCGCCGCCCGTCGCCCGCATCGCGCGCGCCGCGCCTGCATTGAGCGTCGTCATCGCCGCCACCGCGGGGGCGATTTCAGCTGCCGTCGCCAGGTCGCGCTTCAAGGCGGTCGTGAGCACGCCGGTCCCGATCGGTTTCGTCAGCACGAGCGCATCGCCCGGACGCGCGCGCGCCAGCGTCACGATCCGATTGGGATGCACCTCGCCGATCGCGACCATGCCGTACTTGGGCTCCGGATCGTCGACCGAATGGCCGCCGAGCACGAACGCGCCCGCTGCCTTGGCGACGTCCGCGCCGCCGCGCAGCACCTCGCCGAGCAGCTCGTAGGGCAGCGTGTCGCGCGGCCAGCCGACGAGGTTGAGCGCCAGCAACGGCGTCGCGCCCATCGCGTAGACGTCGGAGAAAGCGTTCGCGGCGGCGATGCGGCCGAAGTCGTAGGCGTCGTCCACCACCGGCGTGAAAAAGTCTACCGTCGCCACGATGGCGCGGTCCGGCGTCAATTGATAGACGGCGGCGTCGTCCCGCGTCGAAGCATCGACCAGGATGCGTGGATCGGAGATCGTCGGCACGTGGCGCAAGACCTGCGCCAACTCGGCGGGGCCGAGCTTGCAGGCTCAGCCGGCGCCGTGCGAAAGCGCAGTCAGTCGAACAGTGGTCATTGGTCTTGCGAAGATAGCTACGAAAGACGCCAGGCGAGCAGGGCTCCAGCGATGACATACCGCGCAAGATCGAAGACTATGTCGGTCAGACCCGGCCGGGCTGCCAACCACTTCGGCGATGTAACGAGTGCGCCGATCAAGAGAAACAGCAGCCACCAGCTACCACTGCCGAGCGAATCGAACCACAAGGAAGCAATCAGCGTCAGCAACAGGGCTTCCACGAGTGGCCGCGTCAGCAGGCGCGTCGGGATGCCGGTGTAGACGCTCGCGGCGGGAGGAATCGCGAGCCGGTTCACAACATAGGTCGTCACAAACGTCGCGATCTCGAACCACGCGGCTACGGCAATCCACGCAACAAGGAGCCGTTCGAGCGTCACCTACCGCGACCCGCGGTATCCGGGACCTCTGAGTCCCCGGCCCGGACGCGCGCTCGTGATCTGGCCCTGCTTCAACACCATCTGCCCGTTCACGAACACGTACTCGATGCCGACCGACAGTTGATGCGGCTGCTCGAACGTCGCGCGATCGATCACGGTCGCCGGATTGAAGACGGTGATGTCGGCGTAGAATCCCGGTTTCACGAGGCCGCGATCGGCCAGACCGACTCGCTGCGTCGCGAGCGACGTCATTTTGCGTACCGCGAACTCGAGCGGCATCAGCTTTTGATCGCGCACATAGCGGCCCAGGATGCGCGTGAACGAGCCGTAGGCGCGGGGGTGCGTTCCGTCCTTGCCGAACGGACCGTCGGGGGCGACGCCGCTCGCATCAGTGTTCACCGCCACCCACCAATGCTGCATCGCGGCCCGGACGTCGGCCTCGTTCATCAGGAAGTAGATGGCTCCACTGCGCGCGTGATCGGCGATGATCAGGTCGAACATCGTCTCGATGGGATCCCGGTGCCGCTGCGCCGCTATCTCGGACAGGCGCTTTCCCTGGAGATAATGCAGCGAGTCTTCGAACGGGAACACGATGACGCCCTGCGGCCCTTCGGTGGCCCGATAGAAACGGTCCGTGATCTGGGGCGGCGCAAGCAGCTCGGCGCGGAGGCGGGCCCGGATGATCGGATTCCGCAGGCGCGCGAGCAGCGAATCATTCCCCCCCGAGTGCGCCCACCCCGGGACTGATGCGTCCAGCGAGGTGGCGCCGGCGAGATAGGGATACTGGTCGGCTGTGACGTCGAGTCCGGCCGCGCGCGCCGAGTCGATGCGCGCCAGCACATGCGGCATGCGGCCCCAGTTGCGCCGTCCCGACACCTTGAGGTGCCAGATCTCGGCCGGGATGCCGGCCTCGCGCGCGATGCGGAACGTCTCGTCGAGCGCCTGGTCGATCTGACCGCCCTCGTTGCGCATGTGGGTCGCATAGACGCCGCCGTGGCGCCGGGCCGCCTTCGCGAGCGCGATGACCTCTTCGGTGGGTGCGTAGATCGCGGGGGCGTACTCGAGCGCCGTGGAGACGCCCACCGCACCCTGCTGCATGGCGGTATCCACGAGCGCAACCATGCGGGCCAACTCCTCCGCTGTCGCAGGGCGATCCTGCTTGCCCACGACGGCGAGGCGGACCTGCGTGGCACCGACGAACGTGGCGATGTTGACCGTGCTGCCGGTGCGCGCGAGGTGCGCGAAGTAGCCATTCAGATCGCGCCAGTCTTCCTGCACGCTGTACTTCTTCATCCAAACGGAGTCGTCGGCGACGAGGAGGTCCGTGAGTGGCGCGACCGACCCGCCCTCACCTGTGACCTCGGTCGTAACGCCCTGGCTGATCTTGCTGAGCACGCGGTTGTCGACCAGGACATTCCCCTCCGACTGGCCGAGCATGTCGATGAATCCGGGAGCAACCACCAAGCCGGTCACATCGATCGTGTCGCGCGCCTGCGCACCGCCGAGGTACCCGACCGCAGCGATCCGGTCGCCGCTGACAGCCACATCACCGGCGTATCGGGGATTCCCGCTCCCGTCGACGATCCAGCCGCCCTTGAGGATCACATCGTAGGGTCCATTGGTTCTGGCGGGCGTGCCGATGCCGCACGCGGTGACAACCAGAAGGAAGAGCAGGCGGAGGTTCCGTGTCATTTCCATGTGGTCCTCAGGGAATCCGGCCGGATCATCCGGCCGCGGATCATGACCATCGCGATGTTGCGTGTGGTGAGGATGTTGCCGGCGGCATTGCCGGTGATCACGACCAGGTCTGCGACCTTGCCAGGCGCCAGCATGCCAAGCGAGTCCGCGTGCAACAGCTGCGCGCCGCATCGCGTGGCGGCAGTGATGGCCTCGAGCGGCGTCAGACCGGCGGCGACGAGCAAGGCCATTTCTTCATGTAGAGAGTATCCGGGAATCAGCAGTTGGTTCGCGGCGTCCGAGCCTGCGGCAATCGCGCCACCGGCGCGCTTGTACTCGCGCACGAACTGGTCTTGGCGGCGGCGGGAGCGCCGGAACGCGTCAAAATCGCCCGCACGCCAACCGGTGCGGCGCAGCAGGCTGGGCACGCTCCGCACACTCTGCGCGCTTTCCGGCACGTCTTCCATCCCCGGACGAGTCAACAGGATAGGGTTGTCGAGGCGTGCGAGCATGTCGTGCACCACGAGCGTCGGGACGATCGTCACTTTGGTCTGCGCCAAGGCTCGGGCGGTGCGGGCGACGGCGCTCGAGTCGAGCCCGGCCCACCCTTTCTCTTCCGCCGTCCAACCCGCCAGGAAGTTGTCGTGTGCGGTGACGTACCTCGGATCGCCGGTCGCGGCCTGCACGACACCCGACATATGCTCGATCGACACGACGCCGGCGCGCGCCGCCGTCAACGCGTCGGTCTTGCCGAGATGCGCCGCGACCGGGAGGCGCAGCTTGTCGGCTTCGTCCAGCAAGGGGCGCAGCAGACCCGGCGTGACTTTCGTGTAGATCTTGAGATAGTCCACACCGGCCACGGCATGCTGATCGACCGCGCGGCGCGCCTGGTCGGCGCTGGCGATGCCCGTCGCGTTGGGATACGTCGGCGGCACGCCGTCGATCATCGCGCCGGCGCTGAACATCCGTGGGCCGACGATCGACCCCAGGTTCATGTCGTTTCTGAGCGCCAGCACCGTGTCCGTGCCGCCGTGCAGATCCCGCACCGTGGTCACGCCCCAGGCGATGTACCGGACCGCGGCCCAACGTTCGACGTGCGCGTGCGAGTCGATCAGACCCGGGATGATGGTCTTGCCGGCCAGATTGATGCGCTCGGCGCTCCTGGGCACGGGGATTTCATTGACGCGGGCAATCGTTTCGATATGCCCGTTGCGGATGATGATCAGCGCGTCCGGCTTCGGCGTGCCGCCAGCGCCGTCGATCAGCGTCGCGCCCTCGAGCGCAATGACACGATCCTCGGCGACGCCCAGCCTGTCGCGGATCTTGCTGCAGCCCGCGAGCGTGAAAAGCGCGACGGTCACCGTGCCGACGTGCCAACGTGCCGACGTGAACGTCACTTCGGATCCGCTGACGTATGGTCATGCAGGATCCTCCAGCGATCTCCTTGTCGTTGCAGAACAAGCGTGAACGGCCCGCTCGCAACGACCGAATCACGGCGCGCCAGCTTGAACCGCGCCGTCGCGTACGCCAAATCGGGTGTAAGGACCCGCACGCGCAGCTCGTCAAACGAGAGCGAGTCGCGCGACTTCCCGGGCGCGAAGTAGTTCTTCTGATACCGATCGAACAGTGCCTGCCAGCCGTACTGCACGTGCCCACCCGCCATGTAGCTCGTCAGCGAATCCTGTGCGTAATCGCTCATGAATCCCGCGAGGTCACCGCGATTCCAATCGGAGGCGGAGCGCTGCAACATCGCCGCGATTTCCTGTTGCGGGTTGCCGAGAGGAATCTTCGGCGCCGAGCACGCGATCGCGATGAAAATGAGAACGACGCACGACGTACGACGCACGGTTTTGTTCTCCTAACGTGGCCGCGGGAGCGTCTCGTCGAGACGCTCCCGCGGATGTCGAAGCCAGTGGTGTTAGCGGCGGCGTTTCTTCTTGGTGGCCTTTTTCTTCTTCGCGGCCTTCTTCTTTTTTGCCTTAGGCCGCGCCTTCTTGGCGGCTTTCTTTTTCTTCTTCGCCTTCTTCTTCGCCTTGGGCTTGGAAGACGGGCGCGACGACTCTACCATCGGCATCGACGGCGTCGGTGCGGGCGTGGGCGCCGACGGGAACATCGGTTCCATGAACCCCGGTCCAGGCCAACTGCTCTCCGTTACGTCCGTCTGCTCAAGCATCGGATCTTCTCCTATGCTGATAGGTGCAGGGGCGTCGTGG
>QHTW01000001.1 GCA_003220955.1 Gemmatimonadota bacterium
GTCAGATAATTCGGCGTCGGCGCTGTCCCATTGCCTCGTGGCGATGTGTGCCTGGGCGGCGGCGAGGAGCTGCGCACTGCGATGCTGTGCGGTCAGAGCGGGTGCGGCGGCGAGGAATACTAGTGCGAGGCGAGATACCGTAACACGACCAGATTGAAGTACGCGGCATTGCTCGTGTGCGGCGGATGCCCCGCACCGGAAATGATCACCGTGGTGTCGTTTTGCAGGCAGCGCGCCAGCTCATCCATGATCAACTGAAACATTCGGGGACTGCGCTCACCGCGAACGAGCAGCACGGGCGTCGTGATCCTTCCGAGGTCGGCGCACGTCACGGGTGGCAGGTAGTCGCCGCGCTCGGCGAGCATTTCGCGCCGCAGCTCGAAGGCATGCGCCAGCAGGCTGGCGCGCGCGGCCGCGGGAAGGCGGTCGAACGTGCCGCGTCTCGTCGTGGCGTCGAAAAAGAGTCGCACACCCGCGACGGAGTCTCCCCTCACGAACGCGGCACGCGCCGGATCGAGCGAGTTCCTGTAGAACGCGCGCCGGGCCGAGTCCCCCGACTCCGATCCGGTGAGCAGCGAAGAGATCGGCGGCTCGGCGAGCACGAGCCCGCGCACGAGCTGCGGATGGTCGCGTGCCAGCTGGAGGGCCGTGTACGCGCCGTACGACGAACCGATGATCTGTGCCGGCGCGAGTTCCAGCGTCAGCAGCATGGCCGCGAGATCCTCGGAGTGCAGCTTGGGGGAGTACGTCTGATTGTCCTCGGCCTGGGGATTCGGCCGATGATAGCGACGGCTGTACACCAGCACGCGGTATCGCTGCGCGAAGAGATTCTCCTGGCCTGACCACGAATTGAGATCAGCCAACGTGCCGTGGACGAAGACGATCGGGGGCGCACCGCTGTCCCCGGTGAGGCGGTAGGTCAGGCGCGTGCCGTTGAACGTCATCGCATGCAGCGTGCGATCGAACACCCGCATGGGTGGAGCAGGCGGCGCCGGTGCCGTCTTCTCGGGAGACGGCCCTCCGCCGCACGCGACCACCAGCAGGCAGCACAGCAGGATTCGCATGCGTACAGGATGCGGCGCTGAGCTGCAAAACGCCATTAGCTGACCAGCCACGCCGCCGCGGCGGCCACCTTCTGCTCGGCGCGCCACCGAGCAACACGCTCACCCAACGCTGCGACCTTGTGCTTCGCCTCGGTTGGGGACCGCCGGAGCGCCTTGCCCAGCAATTCGTAGGCCTCCCGTTCGAGGACGACTCGAACGGCGACATCGCAGTGCTCCAGCGCGTCGACCAGCACCGTGCGAAACAGCCGGCCCTCAGAGGCGTGGGCCCGCATATGCTGGTTCCCTATCGTCGCTGGATCGGTCAATGAAGCGACCACGACGCCGGCACGACGTACGTGGTGCTGCTTCCGGTAATCAGCCAACAACGCCGCGATACTGCGGCGCGAAAACTGCTCGATGCCATGTATCAGACGCGTCACCTTCGTGGTGTCGGTCTGCTCCGTCCCGAAACCGGCGTGAAAGGGTTGGCGGGAATCCGGCACGCCGGGGTCGGCCAGCTCGATCACACGGCTGTCGATGACCGTGGGCGCGCGTTGGGAATTCGCGATGAGGACGGCCGCAGCCCAACCCGATTTCACGCGAAAGCCGAGGGTGCAGGATTCTCGAGCGCTCATCCCCAGTCCTTGGAATCGGGAGCGACGCGACGCATGGCTCGCAAGAAAGAGAATGGGGACGTGGGACGGGTGACGGGGGAGGGGTCATCGTTGAAAGCACTCGTCCCCTGAAGCTTCAATCCTTCCACTTTCTCTGCGAGCACGTTCACGGTCCCGTCGTCCTTGGCCAACTTACCGGTTACCAGGACGAACGGCTCCCCTCGCACAGCGGCCCGATAGCGATCGTAGACATCAGGCCGCACGATCACGTTCGTCATTCCCGTTTCGCCCTCGACCAGGAGAAAGACGATTCCTTTGGCGGTCTCCGGCCGCTGGCGAGCGACGACCAGACCCGCCACCTGACATTTCACGCCGGCTTTCAAGTCGTCCAGATCGCGATTGAGCGTGAGTCCGGGTGGTAAGGCGTTGCGCACCAAAGACAGAGGATGGCCGCTGGCCGAGAAGCCCAGCGTGGCATACTCTGCGAGCAGACGCTCATGCGGTGTGAGGCCGCCGAAGGCCAGCTGCTCATGGGGGTGGTTCAGCGCCAGCTCGAGCTGCCGGCGGCCCCGGCCGTCCACGGAGCGCGAGGCCTTGGGTGGCAGCCAGAGACCGACCTGCCATAACATTTCGCGGCGCGTCAGACCGAAGGCATCGCAGCCGCCGACCCACATCAGCGCTTCGATTGCGGTGCGTTTGAGCATGGGCGGTGCGCGCCGGATGAAATCACCCACGCTTTTGAACGGACCATGGTGCTCTCGCTCGACGACGGTTGCCGTGGCGGTCTCTTCGCTCCAATGACGAATGAAGCCCAGTCCGATCCGCACCGTGTGGCCCTCCACCGTGCACCACACATCGCTCCGGTTGATGTCGGGCAACCGCATCTCGATGCCGTTGCGCAGCGCATCGCGGCCCAGCGCATCGATCGAGTAGAATCCCATCGGCTGATTATTGAACAGGGCGACGTAGTACTCGACCGGGTGATAGTGTCTGAGCCATGCCGATTGATACGCGAGCAGGCCGAACGCCGCGGCATGCGACTTGGGGAATCCGAATTCGCTGAACGCGATCACCTGGCTGAAGACTTTCTCCGCCGTGGCTTCGGGGACGCCGCGGGCGACGGCGCCGGCCCGAAATTCTTCCCAGAAGCCCGAAATCAGATCGTGCGAGCGACGGCGGCTCATCGCGCGGCGCAGCGCTTCGGATTGCCCGGTCGTGAATCCCGCGAGCGCCTGGCACACTTGCAGTACCTGATCCTGATAGAGAATGACGCCGAGCGTTTCGGCGAGGCATTCGCGGAGCAAGGGGTGGTCCATGGGCGGCTCGTATGGCCGGCCGGCCGCGTGGGCGCGGCGCTGTTCCTCTCGCCGCCTGACGTAAGGGTTCACGGCCCCCCCGACGATCGGCCCCGGTCGCACGATCGCGACTTCGACCGCGAGGTCTTCCAGGTTCCGCGGCCGGCTGCGCCGTATCATCTGGATCTGCGCGCGACTCTCGATTTGAAACAGGCCGATCGTGTCG
>QHTW01000002.1 GCA_003220955.1 Gemmatimonadota bacterium
TAGTGTACTGCTGTCCCGCGACGAAGTATACCGGCAGATCTTTGACCGTGACCACCGCCCATCCACCCGTTGTGACGAACCCGGCAATGAGTACGGCTGTGAGCTTCAGCATGAGATGGCTCCTGCGGTCTTGTGGTGTGTTCTCAACCGACCCTTGTTACGATGCCGGCAAGCCTCCCGCGGTTTATTGCCGCAGTGTAGAATTCCGCGTGCTCTTCGTGCTCGACAATTACGACTCCTTTACGTACAACCTCGTGCAGTACCTCGGCGAGCTCGGGGAAGAGCCCGTTGTCTATCGGAACGACGCCCTGACCGTCGCCGATGTGCAGGCGCTGAAGCCGACCGCCGCGGTGCTCTCGCCCGGTCCCAAGACGCCCGCGCAGGCGGGCATCCTCGTCCCCCTGGTTCGGGCGCTCGCCGGCCAGGTGCCGATGCTGGGCGTGTGCCTCGGCCATCAGGCGATCGGCGAGGCGTTCGGCGGGAAGATCGTCCGCGCGCCGCGCCTGATGCACGGCAAGACCTGCCCCATCGTGCACAGCGACGACGAGCTGTTCGACGGGATCCCCAGTCCGTTTACGGCGATGCGCTATCACTCTCTCGTGGTCGATCCCGCCTCGCTCCCGCCCGCGCTGGTCGTCACCGCCATGAGCGCCGACCGCCAGGGTGCGGGAGATGTCGCGGAGATTATGGCCATGAAGCATCGGGATCATCCGACCTACGGCGTCCAGTTCCATCCCGAGTCCATCGGCACGGAGCATGGCAAGCGGATTCTCGAGAACTTTCTCCGCGTCGTCCGGTCATAAGAGGCCACAGGACAAGGTGGTAGCTAAGGGGTAGACTCAACGGCACGGATTTTGTATCTTCCCCCGTGCCCGTCCTTGGCGTGATTCCTGCACGGCTGGGCTCCAGCCGGCTCCCTCGCAAGCCACTCCTGCCATTGGGTGGCGAACCCCTCATCATCGTTGTCACTCGCCGCATCGCCGAGCTCGGCATTTGCGACCGCCTGGTCGTTGCCACGGACGCCAAGGAGATCGCGAACGTCGTCCGGGAAGCGGGCTTCGAAGCAGTGATGACGTCGCCCGATCATGCGACGGGGACTGAGCGAGTCGCAGAAGTCGTTGCCAGCCAAGACTTTAGCAGCTTCCATTTTATCCTCAACGTCCAGGGCGACGAGCCCTTCGTCGCCGCCGCCGCCGTGCGCGGCGCGCTCGCGTGTCTCGAGGGCGGCGATCCGCTCGGCACCGCCGCCGGGTCGCTCGAGCCTGCGCTCATAAACGATCCGAGCCGAGTCAAAGTGGTCGTCGATACCCGGGGGCGGGCGGTGTACTTCTCGCGCGCGCCAATTCCGTTCGACCGGGATGGCAAGGGCGACGTCGTCTACCATCAGCACGTCGGCGTGTACGCGTACACGCGTGAAGCGCTCGAGGCATGGGTGCGGCTGCCGCCCGTTCCGGAAGAGCAATGGGAAAGGCTGGAGCAGCTGCGCCCGTTGTTACACGGGATTCCGATGGGCGTGACGTTGTTCGACGGACCGGCGGCGCCAGGGATCGATACGCCGGCCGACCTCAAGTGGGCCGAAGGGGAGATCACCCGACAACTCAGAGAGGTAAGCCCGTGAGCTCGACGAAATACATCTTCGTGACCGGCGGCGTGGTGAGCTCCCTGGGCAAGGGAATCGCCGCGGCATCGCTCGGCCGGCTGCTCGCCGAGCGCGGGCTCAAAGTCACGATCCAGAAGTTCGATCCCTACATCAACGTCGATCCCGGTACGATGTCGCCGTTCCAGCACGGCGAAGTCTACGTGACCGACGACGGCGCCGAGACCGATCTCGACCTCGGCCATTACGAGCGGTTCATCGATCGCTCGTTGTCGCAGGTGAACAATGTGACGACCGGTCGGATCTATCTGTCCGTCATCACCAAGGAGCGGCGCGGCGAATACCTCGGCTCGACGGTCCAGGTCATCCCGCACATCACCGATGAGATCAAAGGGGCGATCCGGCGGCTCGCGCCGGATCACGACGTCGTGATCACGGAGATCGGCGGTACGGTCGGCGACATCGAATCGCTGCCATTCCTCGAGGCGATCCGCCAGTTCCGCCAGGAAGTCGGCCGCGACAACACGCTCTTCATTCACCTGACGCTCGTGCCGTTCATCGCGGCGACGGCGGAGCTGAAGACGAAGCCGACGCAGCATTCCGTGCGCGAGCTGATGCAGATCGGAATCCAACCCGACATCCTCGTATGCCGCACGGAGCGGCCGCTGTCTGAGGATCTCAAGCGGAAGATCGCGCAATTCTGCAACGTGGATTTCGGCTGCGTGGTCGAGAGTCCCGACGTGAAGTCGATCTACGAGATCCCCCTGAAGCTCCACGAGCAGGGACTCGACAAGGAAGTCTGCATGCGGCTTCACCTGGACACCAAAGACCCCGATCTGCGTGCCTGGGCAGCGATGGTCGACAAGATCCTGAAGCCGCCGCACCAGGTGCGCATCGCCGTGGTGGGCAAGTACACCGAGCTCGCCGACAGCTACAAGAGCATTCACGAAGCGCTCGTCCATGGCGGCATCGCCAATGAGGCGGGGGTAACGATCCAGTGGATCGCGTCCGATCGCTTCACCGATCAGGAGACTGCGGGGGAGCTGCTCGGCGGCTACGACGGGCTGCTCGTGCCCGGAGGGTTCGGCGTGCGGGGCGTCGAAGGGATGCTGGAGGCGATTCGCTGGGCGCGCGAGCACAAGCTGCCGTTCTTCGGGATCTGCCTCGGTCTCCAGACGGCCATCATCGAGTTCGCGCGCAACGTCTGCAAGATTCCCGATACCAACTCGAGCGAGTTCGCGCCCGAATGCGAGAACCCGGTGATCGCGCTGATGCGCTCGCAGGAGGGGATTCAGGAGATGGGCGGCACGATGCGGCTGGGCGCCTATCCCTGCCGGCTTCCCGGGTCGCGCAGGCGTACAATGCGACCGAAGTGAGCGAGCGGCACCGCCATCGCTATGAGGTTTCCAACGCGTATCGCGACGTGCTCGCGGAGTATGGACTGCGGGCTTCCGGCTTGTCACCCGATGGCTCGCTCGTGGAGATGATCGAGCTCCCCGAGCATCCGTGGTTCATCGGCTGCCAGTTCCATCCCGAGCTCAAGTCGCGGCCGATGCGCCCGCACCCGCTGTTTGCGGGTTTCGTCGGTGCCGCGCTGGGCCATCGCAAACTCCATCCGCGGGCGGAGCCGTCCCGCGCGCTGGCAGGGCTGACCGACTGACATGGCCCAGCGGTTTGCGGCCGAGAGCAGCCCGTTTCTCATCGCGGGCCCCTGCGTCGTCGAATCCGACGACCTCAACGTGCGCGTCGGCGAAGCGCTGGCCGAGCTCGCGGTCAAGCTCGGCATCGGCGTCATCTACAAGGCGTCGTACGACAAGGCGAATCGTTCGCGGCTGAACGCGCCGCGCGGCCCGGGCCTGGAAACCGGGCTGCNCTGACCGACGTCCACGAGCCGGGACACGTTCCGCTCGCCGCCCGCGTGGCTGACGTCCTGCAGATCCCCGCGTTCTTGTGCCGCCAAACCGATTTTCTTGTCGCCGCGGGAAAAGCCAGCCGGCCCGTCAACATCAAGAAAGGTCAGTGGATGTCGCCCGAGGAGATGCGCGGCGCCGTCGAGAAGGTCCGAGCCGGGGGAGCGCCGGAAGTGGCCGTTAGCGAGCGCGGGACGTTTTTCGGCTACGGCGATCTCGTCGTGGACATGCGCTCCTTCCCGCGACTGCGCGCGGCCTGTAACGCGCCGGTGATCTTCGACGCGACACATTCGGTGCAGCAGCCGGGGCAGGGCCCCCAGGGCTCGACTGGCGGCGCGCGCGGCTTCATTCCGCCGCTCCTGTACGCCGCCGCCGCCGCGGGCGCCGATGGCTTCTTCCTCGAGACCCATCCCGATCCGGCGCGCGCGCCGTCCGACGGAGCGAACATGGTCCCGCTCGACCAGCTTGCTGGAATCGTGGGGCTCGCGGTGGACGTCTGGCATCGTGTCCGGGGGGGGGAGACCGTCCGTGCATAAGCCGCAGCGCGCTCCCGCGTCGCAGCCCGGCGGTAAGCAGCTCGTCGATCGCGGCAAGCGGGTGCTCGCGCTCGAGGCGGCAGCCGTCCAGCGGCTCGCCGAGACGCTCGGCCCGGCCTTCGCGCGCGCGATCGAGATTCTCGCCGGCGCCAAGGGACGGGTGATCGTCTCGGGGCTGGGGAAGTCGGGACTGATCGCGCGCAAGATCGCCGCGACGTTCACATCCACCGGCACACCGGCGACGTTCCTGCATCCCGTGGACTCGCTGCACGGCGACCTCGGCATCGTGACCCGCGACGACGTCGCGATCGTCCTCTCGAAGAGCGGCGCCTCCGACGAGCTGTTCGGTCTCGTCAGTCAGCTGAAACGCCTGGGAGTCCCGATCATCGCGCTGACGGGGGATGCCGATTCGCCGCTCGGACGGCAGGCGACGGTCGTGCTCGACGCCTCGGTCGGTGAGGAAGCTTGCCCGGAAACCCTCGCGCCCACCGCGAGCACCACGGTTGCGCTGGCGCTGGGCGACGCGCTCGCTGTGACCCTGCTCGAGGTCAAAGGCTTCCGGCGCGAGGATTTCGCCGCGCTGCATCCGGGCGGCGTGCTCGGCCGCAAGCTGTTGCTGCGGGTCGCCGACGTGATGCTGACGCAGGATATCCCGATCCTCACGCCGGACCGCCCGATGCGGGAATGCGTCGTGCTCCTTGCCGAGAAGCGCGGCACGGTCGCGGTCGTCGAGAAGGGGAAGGGCACGCTCGCGGGCGTCGTCACCTCCGGCGACCTCACTCGGCTCATGGAGCGCACGGACAAGTTCTTGGACATGCCGGTCGGCGACGTGATGACCAGGACACCCAAGACGACGACCGGTGAGGAACTGGCCAGCGCGGCGGTCAGTCTGATGGAGCGCCATGGAATCATGGCGCTGCCGGTGCTCGATGGGGACAAGCAGGTCGTGGGGATCGTGCATCTGCATGATCTGATGAAGGCCGGTGCAGTATGAGTTCACACCCTGAAGGGTGTGCTCGGCGAACCATTGTCCTTAAGGACAATGCAGTGCCGAGCACAGGCTTCAGCCTGTCGATCATCAGCGGGCTTTTGCTCCTGTTTTCCGTAGCCTGCAAAGGCGGAACTCCCGTGACCGCCACCCAGGCCGTGCTCGACAGTGCCGATCAGGTGCTACTCGGGATGAGCCATTACGTGACGGAGTCCGGAGTGCTCCGCGCGCGTGTGCGGGCCGATACCGCGTACTTCTTCTCGAATTCGCAGCGGGCCGAGCTGCGCAACGTGCACGTGACGTTTTACGATTTGACGGGGAGATCCACGTCGACATTGACGTCCAAAGAGGGGACGCATCACTGGCGCACGGGGGACATGGAGGCGCACGGCAACGTCGTCCTGATCCGTGACAACGACGGCGCGACGATGCGTACGGAAGCGATGACCTACAATCAGGTCAAAAACGAAGTCGCGTCGGATGTGGCGTTCACGTTCGATTCGCCGACCCAGCATCTTCGGGGTATCGGCTTCACGGCAGATCCGGAATTCCGGAACGTCAGAACCAAGAATCTGACGGGGACCGGCGGCCAGCTCGTCCTACCGCGCTGATGGTTTCGATCACGTTAGCACTCACCATGGCCCTCCAAATCCCCACCGACACCGCGCACGGGGGGAGCCGTCCTTGCCAGGTGGCGATCGACAACCTGCCCCGCGCGACCCAGTCCATAAACGGTGCGGATACGAATTACTACGGGGCGGGAGGCGTTCGCGCGCACTGCCTCGGCACCGCGACCACGCTCGCCGCCGACAGCTTCGCGCATTACGGCGCGTTCCGGCGCATGGACCTCGTTGGCCACGTGGCCATTCGCGATACCGGGCTGGCCCTCGATGCGAACTTTGCCTCGTATTTTCTCCGGGACGAGCGCCTCGAGGCCCACAACAACGTCGTCGCGGTGAATCGGCGCACCGGCACCGTCCTGCGCGGTCCCAATCTCAAGTACTGGCGCGCCGTGCAGGGCGTGCGCGACACCGTCGAGATGTACGCCACGCAACGCCCCACGGTCGAATACCGCCAGACCCAGGCGGCTGACTCCGGCCCCCAGGAGCCCTACATCATCGTCGCCGACCGGCTGCACCTCAAAGGCGACGACCGGATGTGGGCGGGCGGCAAGGTGACCGTCGATCGCAGCGACTTCGCGTCGCGCTCCGATTCGATGCTGCTCGATCAGCTGGCGGGATTCGGCGTGCTGGTCGGGAAGCCGAGCGTCGAGGGCAGGGGTCGGACGGCCACGGGCGACTCCGCCAAGAGCTACACCCTCGTCGGCACGCGGATCGAGCTGGCCCTGACCCAGCGCGAGATCCGCGCCGTCAAAGCCCTCGGCCACGGCAAGGCGACAGGCGCCGACTGGACGCTGACGGCGGACACGATCGACCTCCGGATCGCCGATCGCTCGTTGCAGCAGACGTTTGCCTGGGGCGCCTCGGCACGCCCCCATGCGATCTCGGCGCTGTACACGATTCTGTCCGATTCGCTGGCCATCGATTCGCCCGGCGAGGTGCTCACGGAATCACGGGCGTTCGGCAAGGCGTTCGCGACCGCCAAACGCGATTCCATCACTCCTGCCAATCAGACCGATTGGGTGACCGGGGACTCGATCACGATTCGGTTCAGGCAGGAAGAGGACTCGATCACCAAGCGCAAGCATTCGCGGCTGCGCGAGCTCGTGGCGCGAGGCGCGGCGCGAGCCCTCACGCATCATTTGGACAAGACCGACACGACAAAGGCAGGGCCTGCGATCAACTACTCGCGCGGGCATGTGATCACGCTCTCCATGCTGCGCGATCGCATCGACCGCGTCATTGTCGTGGGAGCGGCCGACGGCGTCCACCTGGAACCGCGGCCGGCGGTGGAAGCCGACAGCCTGAAGCGCGCGCACGCGGACACGACGCGACGCGCCCCGGCGACGCTGCCTCCCTCCCCGGCGCTTCCCCCCCGGCGTCCGTCGCGCTCTGCGGTTCCATGACGGGGCTCGACCGCTTCTCTGATCTGTTTGCGACACGCGACTCCTCGCTCGCGCTGGCGGTGGCGGCGCTCGCGCGCATCGCGGATGCGCAGGGCCGGGCCCCGTTCAGCGATCTCGCCGTGGCCTATCGCGAGGAGTTCCTCAAGCTGCGCGCCCATGCCAAAGGCGAGGTCCAGGATACCGGCAGCCTCTCCGTGGACGACGCGCGTGCGTATCTGGCAACGTCGGT
>QHTW01000204.1 GCA_003220955.1 Gemmatimonadota bacterium
TCGAAGGCAAGGTCGTCCCGATGTACTACGATCGACTCCCTGGCAAGCCATCGGCGGAATGGGTACATATGATGAAAGAAGCGATGGCTGTAGCCGTGGAGCGCTTCACGACGCGCCGGATGCTCCAAGGGTACATCACAGGGTATTACGTTCCCGCTGCCGTCGGGGAAACGATTCCCGGCGATCCACCACCGTAGCAACGCAGGGGAGAGCTCGTTGAAGACCCGCGTGCTCCATTTCACGGCCGAGTTGTGGCCGTATGCCCGCACGGGCGGCCTGGGACAGGCGGTCGCCGGCCTCGCCGATTATCAGGCGGCCAGTGGAACGGAGAGCCACGTCGTCCTTCCCCTGTATCGCGAAGCCCGCGCCCATGCCGGCAAGCTCGAGCCGTTGTGGGAGCCGTTCACCGTCGAGAGCGGTGGGCGGCGCGAGGAAGTGCGCTGCTGGCATGAGGCGGCGGACACGTACCCCAAGACGCTGTTTCTCGAACACAACCCGTCGTTCGACCGGCCGGGCATTTACGGTGACTCGGGCGGCGACTATCCGGACAACCCACGCCGCTTCGCGCTGTTCGCCTCCGCGGCGATCGAGATCGCGCGGCGCATCGGCGAAGGGAATCTGATCATGCACGCGCACGACTGGCATGCCGCGTTGGTGCCGGTGTTCCTGCGTCGCGTGTATCGCGATGAGCCCGATCTGCAGCGGCTGCCGTCCGTCTTGACGGTGCACAACGGCGGCTTCCAAGGCGTCTACCCGTATGAGGTCCTGAAAGAGGTCCATCTGCCCGACGACATGTGGTCGCCGGATTTCATGGAGTGGTACGGCCGTCTCAACTATTTGAAGGGCGGCCTCAAGTACGCCGATATGGTGACGACCGTGAGTCCGACGCACGCCTTCGAGCTGCTCACCGACGTCGGCGGCTTCGGGCTCCAGCACAGCTTCCGGCAGCTCGGGCATCGACATCGACCAGTGGAATCCGGCCACGGACCATGACATTCCGGCGCGGTTCACACCGGACGACATGTCGGGAAAGGTCCGCTGCAAGGCCGAGCTGCAAGGGGCGTGGGGATTGCCGCGGCGGGCCGATATTCCGCTGTTCGGCATGAGCGCGCGGCTCGTGTCGCAAAAGGGCCTCGATCAAATCGTCGCGTCGCAATCGCTGCGGTTGCTCGACGCCCAATTCCTCTTCCTCGGCGCCGGCGAAGCGCAGTTCGAGACCGCGCTGCGCGAGCTTGCGGCGCGCTTCCCGCAGCGGGTGGGCGTGAACACAAACTTCACGGACGCGCTCGAGCACCGCCTCCTTGCGGGCGCCGATTTCCTGATGATGCCCTCGCTGTACGAGCCCTGCGGGTTGACACAGATGCGCGCGCAGCTGTACGGCGCGCTCCCGGTCGCGCGCCGGGTCGGTGGCCTGGCCGACACGATCGAAGACGGCGTCACGGGTATTCTGTATGAGGCCTACAGTCCGGAGGCGTTCGATCTCGCGATCCAGCGGGCGGTGAAGATGTACCAAGATCGTCCCGTGTTCGCAGAGCTGGCGCGTCGGGCCATGCGGAAGGATTTCTCGTGGCGCCAGCCGGCCGAAGCGTACGCCGCAGTCTATCGCCGCGCCGCCGCGACGCGAGCCGCCGCGGAGACGCCCGCCGCGGAGAAAGGTGGGCGCAAGCCACGCAAACGGTCCACGACCAGTAAGGGTGGACGAGGCGTCAACGCCCGTCGCTAAACCTCCCGCGATGGATTTCGTTCTCACACTGCACGGCCACCTCCCGTACGTGCTGCAGCACGGCCGTTGGCCGCACGGCAGCGTGTGGCTCTGCGAGGCCGCGTTCGACAGTTACCTGCCGCTGATCGAAGCACTGCAGGCACTCGAAAAAGAGAAGATCCCGGCCCCCATCACCCTGGGCATCACGCCCGTCCTCGCGAACCAACTCGCGCATCCCTCTTTCGTCAGCGAGTTCGAAGCGTATATGGAGCGACGCCTCGAAGGCGCGGCCGGCGCCCCCGCGCACCTCGCCGCGTCGGGTGATTCACAGCTCGTGCCGATCGCGAAGTTCTGGCACGAACGGCTGACGCGCCTGCTCGGGCTGTTCCGCTCCCTGGATGGCGATCTCGTCGGCGCGCTGCGCGGCTTCGAGGATCGTGGCCGCATCGAATTGATCTCGTCGGCCGCGACACACGGTTTTCTGCCGCTGCTCGCGCGCGACGAGAGCATCCGCCTCCAGCTCGCCGTCGGCGTGGCGGAACACAAACGCCTGTTCGGTCGCACGCCGACCGGCTGCTGGCTGCCCGAGTGCGCGTATCGGCCGGGGGGACCCTGGGGGCCGGGGGGCGCGCGCCCGCAATCCTACCGGGTAGGGACCGACGAGCATCTCGCCGCCGCGGGGTATCGTTACTTCTACGTGGATACGCACCTGGTGCGGGGGGGCGCCGCGCTGGGGTATCCCGAGATCGAGGAAGTCCCGCTCAGCGGTGAACGCACACCCTACATCGCATACCGCGTCGCGTCGTCCAAGCGACGGGCGCATGACCTCTACGCACTCGTGCGCGATCCCAAGGCTTCGGCACAGGTGTGGTCGCGGGCCCAGGGCTATCCGGGCGACGAGTGGTACCTCGAGTTCCACAAGATTCGCTGGCCGGATGGGCTGCGGCTGTGGCGCGTCACCGGAAGCAACGTCGACCTCGGCGGGAAACGCCCGTACGACCCGCGCGCCGCCGATGCCGCCGCGCGAAATCATGCCGAACATTTCGCGAGTGTGCTGCGTGACACGGCCGCGCGCCTCGAGCAGGACCGCAAGTCCCGAGGGCCGCAGCCGGTCATCACCGCGCCGTTCGATGCCGAGTTGTTCGGGCACTGGTGGTTTGAGGGCGTCGATTTTCTCGAGCAGCTCTACCGCCGCCTGAGCCGCAACGGCGTACGGCCGGTGACCGCCCGGCAACACATCGCCAGCGATGGAAAAGGGCGGCCCACCATCCAGCTCACCGAAGGCTCGTGGGGCAAGAACGGCGACTTCTCCATGTGGCTGAACGAGCAGACGTCGTGGACGTGGAAGCGGCTCTGGGCGCTCGAGGAGGCGTATTGGGCCGTTGCACCCAAAGCCGTCAAGGGCGGCCCGAAGCCGCGCGCCGTCCTCGCGCAGGCCACGCGATCGATGCTGCTCGCGCAGGCCTCAGACTGGCAGTTCATCATCTCGACCGCTGAGGCTGCTGACTATGCCAACCAGCGGTTCGACGAGCACTGCGGGCAGGCGGAGGATCTCGTCCGCGCGCTGGCGGACGGCACGATCGATGATGCAACGATGGCGCGCGTGGACGCGCTGGGCGCGCAGGACAGTGTCTTCCCCAACGTCCTCCGCAGTATCGCCGAAGTTGTCGGATGACTTCGCTGCAACCCGGACTCGTGGTGATCCACGGGCATTTCTACCAGCCGCCGCGGGAAAACCCGTGGACCGGACAGGTCGATGCCGAGCCGTCGGCCGCGCCCGATCACGACTGGAACGTTCGCATCACGCGCGAATCGTACCGGCCGCTCGCGCCGGTCTACGAGTACCTGAGCTTCGATTTCGGTCCCACGCTGCTCGATTGGCTGGAACGCGAAGCGGCGGACGTGTACAGCGCCGTCATTCGCGCGGACCATGCGAGCGTGAAACGGCTGGGTCACGGCAATGCGCTCGCGATGCCGTATCATCACATCATCCTGCCCCTCGCCACCCGCCGGGATAAGGAAACCGAGGTTCGCTGGGGCATCGCCGATTTCAGGCGGCGTTTTGGGAGAGACCCGCTGGGGTTCTGGCTTCCCGAGACAGCCGTCGATCGCGAGACCCTCGAGGTCCTCGCCGCCGCCGGGCTCGCCTTTACCGTTCTCGCTCCGCACCAGGTGACCAAGCCGCCGCCACACGGGCTAGGGGGGAAGGTGTCGCTCGACCAGGGCCGGTCGATCGCGGTGTTCGTCTACGACGGCGGCCACTCGCACGATCTGGCGTTCGGCGGCTTGCAGAGCGATCCCGATCGCTGGACCGACAGACTGGAGCGGACGCCACGCGGCTCCATCGCGGCGGTCGCGGTCGACGGTGAGACCTTCGGCCATCACCACAAAGGCGGCAGCCGCGGGCTGGCGACCACACTCCACCGGTTGCAACACAGCCGCCAAGTAGGATTGACGAACTTCGCCGGGGCGCTCGCGGCGTATCCCGCGACCGAGGCTGTTGAGCTCGTCGCGCCGAGCTCATGGAGCTGCTCACACGGCGTCGAACGCTGGCGATCGGCCTGCGGCTGCCGAATCCATCACGACGTGCCGAGTCAGCAGGAATGGCGAGCGCCGCTGCGGGCTGCCATCGACTGGCTGGCGGCGGAGATCCATGCGCTGTACGAGCGCGACGGGCGCGACTTGCCTGGTGGACCCTGGGCATTCCGAGATGCCGCGGGAGGATCCGGAGCCTCCGCCGCGCTGCCGCTGATCGAGATGGAGCGGCGAGTACTGCGTTCCATGACGTCGTGCGGCTGGTTCTTCGACGACATCGCGGGAATCGAAGCACGGCAGGTGCTGCGGTACGCGGCCCACGCGATCGCGCTCTCCGGCGCGGAGAGTGGCCGGCTCGAGGCGGGCTTCATCGAAAAGCTCGGCGAGGCGCGCAGCAACGATCCCGCGGCGGGCACCGCGGCCGACGTGTTTCGCCAGGCATTTCAGCCGGTGCAGCC
>QHTW01000068.1 GCA_003220955.1 Gemmatimonadota bacterium
TGTGAACTCCCATCGGGCACGCCAGTTAGCCAGCTACCCGGCGGGCCGGCCCACCCCGGACGGGAAACGCGCTGGCGATGACCCCTGCCAGGCGTACATTGACCAGACTAGCGCCGGCCAGTGACCCAGCCGTGATCGAGGTGTGACTTGGCCGCCTCCGGCGCCTCTGCCGTGGGCGGTTCAAAGCATGATCGAGTTGCGGACGCTGGGAGCGCTGGACCTGAAGGCGGCCGACGGACATCCGGTCCATTCGATCCTCGCCCAGCCCAAGCGCCTCGCCCTGCTCGCCTACCTCGCTGCTCAGAATGATCACGGTGCCCGTCGGGATTCCGTCGTGGCGCTGTTTTGGCCCGAGCTCGATACCGCGCACGCCCGGGGGGCGCTGCGCCAATCGCTACGGTTTCTCCGTCGCGAATTGGGCGACGGCATCCTCAATGGTCACGGTGACGAAGAAGTCGGCTTCGCGCCGGCGACGCTGTGGTTTGACGCGCTCGCGTTCCAGCACGCGTGTGACGCTGGGGAACCGGCACGAGCCCTACAACTCTATTGCGGCGATTTCCTCGCCGGCTTCTTCGTCGCCGGTGGATCCGCGGAGCTCGAGCGCTGGATCGAGGACGAGCGCCTGCGCCTGCGCCGGCTGGCGGCTCGAGCGGCGGCGGACGTGGCGCAGCGCGCCGAGCGGGACGGCGATCTCGCGGCGGCGACGAGCGCGGCACGCCAGGCTGTCGCGTTCGATCTCGACGACGAACCCGCCCTCGCACGGCTCATCGAGTTGCTGGACCGATCCGGAGACCGGGCCGGTGCGCTCAACGCATTCGAGACGTTCCGGCGCGGGTTGCTGCAGCAGTATGACGCGACGCCGTCGCCGGAGACCGACGCGCGTATCCAGGCCATTCGAGCGCGACAGACGCCGTTTGTCGCAGCCGCGCCGCGGCCCGGACCAGTCACGACGCCCCTCACTCCGGCGCAACGCCGGCCGTGGCGACGTGTGTTGTCGCTCGTCGCCGGTGGCGCATTCGCAACCGCGATCGTCTGGTGGCTGGTCGGCTCCGGAGCACGGCCGACCTCGGTCACGATTCTTCCCCTCAGCAATGCCACGCGCGACACCACGCTCACCTATCTGACCGCCGGGATGGCAGAGGGGGTGACCGCTGCCCTGTCACGCGTTCCCGGGCTGCGCGTGGCTGATCGCGCGGAGGATGTGCTCGCCTGGACGCTCCGACCGGCGGGCGACTCTCTGAGCCTCGCGGTCGAGTTGCGACGTGGGGCCACCGGCGCACGGCTGTGGAGCAGGGAATTCCCCTTGTCGGCGTCGGAAGCGCTCGCCGTCGAGGGGCGGGTGGTCGGCGACGTCGTACGGGAGTTGCAACCCCGCGCCGCCGACTCGATCGACGTGCAGCAGCTGCATCGAACGACCACGAGCGCCGATGCCTACCTGCTCTACCTCCAGGGCAGGTATTTCTTGGGGAGACGCAGTTCGGAGTCCCTTGCGCGAGCGCGCGGCCTGTTCGCTCAAGCCATCGAGCGGGACCCGGTCTATGCGGCCGCGTATGCCGGCCTGGGGTACTCGTACGTTGGACTGGCGTACTACTGGGCCATGCCGTCGCGCGAGGCATTTCCCCTCGCGGAGGCCGCGGCCCGCCGCGCGCTCCAGATCGATTCCACGCTCGGCTTCGCGTACGCGATCGTCGCAGAGGCAACGGCGAGCTTTCATCGGCAGTGGGCGGCCGCCGAACCACTGTTTCGCCGCGCTCTAGAGCTGGATCCGAACGACCCGGAGCCGCACCAGATGTTCGGCGTCTATCTTCGGACCCTCGGACACTTCGACGAAGCCGAGGCCCAAATGCGTCGGGCCGTCGAGCTGGATCCACTGACCCGCCACTTCTCGTATCAGCTGGGCCGGGTTCTGGCGTGCGCGGGTCGTCCGGCTGACGCAGCGGCGCAGTTCGAGAAGCAGTTGGCGCTCGACTCGATTTATCCGCCGGCCCACTATGAGCTTGCGAAGGCCCTCGCCAGCCAGGGAGACTACAACGCGGCACTGAACGAGCTGGCGACCGGCGCCCGGCAGTTGGGCGACACCGCATACCAGCATCTCATCCACGGTAGCCGGGGGAGCGCCGGCTACACAGCAGCGCGCCTGCTCGCGGGCACCCGATCCCTCGAGCGGCTGCGGATGCGAGCGAAGCGCGGATTCGTTCCACCGGCCGCTTTCGCTCGCGAGTACATCCTCCTCGGCCAGCGTGAGGAGTCCATAGCTTGGCTGCGGCGAGCGTTCGAGGAGGGCGATGTCAATTTGGCGGCCGCGCTTAGCTGCGAACCGGAGTACGCCCCGCTCCGGGCTGACCCGCGGTTTCGGGATCTCCGTCGTCGCATGGGACTGCGGTAAGGGGCTCTTCGCTGCGTTGTCGAGGTACGGAGAGACCGCTGCGCGCCAGTAGCTTCGCCCTATGCCGTTGCGCCTTTCCGAGCACCTCGAACACGACCGTCCTCGCGAGCGTTTCTGGGCGGTTGGGGCGGCCGCGTTGACTGGGCAAGAGCTCTTGGCCATTCCCTTAGGGACAGGGACCCGGGGCAGGGACGCCCTCGCTGTGGCCGCCGACATACTGGCCCGCGGCGATGGCTCGTTGCGGCGGCTCGCCACCCGCCCATGGGCGGAAGTGGCGCAGATCCCGGGAGTCGGGCGGACCAAGGCGGCACGGCTGGCGGCCGCGATTGAGCTGGGGCGGCGCGTCGGGTCTGAGGCGGAACCCCCTCCGGAACGGATCCGGGGGCCCGCGGATGTGCAGCGCTACTACGCGCTGCGGCTGCGCGACCTGCCCGTCGAGGAGTTTCATGTCCTCGCGTTGGGGAGCCAGAGCCAGATTCTGGCGGATCTGCTCATTACGCGGGGCATCTTGAACAGCTCGCTCGTGCACCCGCGGGAGGTGTTTCGGGCTGCAATTGCCGAGGCGGCGGCAGGGATCATCGTGGTGCACAACCACCCGAGTGGTGATCCCACGCCCTCGGCGGACGACCGCACGGTGACCCGGCAGCTGGTCGATGCGGGGCGCCTGCTGGATGTGCCGGTGTACGACCACGTGGTGATCGGTGGCGGAGGAGGAGAGCGGTACGTGAGCTTCGCGGAGGCAGGGCTGTTGTGACCAGTACGGCGCCGATTCTCGCGCCGGAGCTGGCAAAGGCCGTGGCGGCCCAGCATGACCGTCTCGACCTCGACGTCCTGTCGCGCGCCTACCGCATCAGTTCCGAAGCCCATCGCGGTCAGAAACGCCTCTCCGGCGACGATTACGTCTCGCACAGCGTGGCGGTCGCGACGATCCTCGCCGAGCAGCAGATGGATACGACGACGATCGCGGCGGCGCTGCTGCACGACGTCGTCGAGGACTCCGACATCACCCTGGACGTGCTGCGGCGGGACTTCGGCAACGAAGTCGCCGATCTTGTCGACGGCCTCACGAAGATCTCCACGCTGAACTTCCGTTCGACCGCCGAAGAACAGGCCGAGAACTATCGCAAGCTGCTGATGTCGGTCGCGCGCGACGCCCGGGTCATCATCATCAAGCTCGCCGACCGGCTCCACAACATGCGGACGCTGGACCCGTTGCCTCCCGAGAAGCGCCGCCGCATCGCGCTCGAGACCCGGGAGCTGTACGCGCCGCTGGCACACCGCTTCGGCATGGCGGGGGTCAAGGCCGAGCTCGAGGATCTGGCGTTCAAGTACCTCGAGCCGGATGACTACAAGCAGTTGGCGCGACAGGTGAAGGCGCGCCGCGTAGAGCGTGACCGCACGATCGAGCGCATGCGCGCGCCGCTCTCCGAGGAATTGCGCCGGTCCGGGATCGCCGGGTGGGAGATCGTGGGACGGCCCAAGAACCTCTGGTCGATCTTCAAGAAGATGAAGAAGCGCGGCAAGCCGTTCGAGGAGATTTACGATCTGCTCGCGGTCCGCGTGCTGGTGAACACAATCACCGACTGCTACCACGTGCTCGGCATCATCCACCACACCTGGACGCCGCTCCAGGAGCGCATCAAGGACTACATCGCGAGCCCCAAGTCGAACGGCTACCAGTCGCTCCACACCACCGTCTTTGGTCCGAGTGGGCAGCTGTACGAAATCCAGATCCGCACGCGCGATATGCATCGCACGGCGGAATATGGTATCGCCGCGCATTGGCTCTACAAGGAAAACGGCAAGACCGCCGACGAGCTCGATCATCACCTGTCGTGGTTCCGGCAGCTGATCGAGCTGCAACAAGACGCGCATAGCCCTGAGGAATTCCTCGAGTTCCTGAAGATCGATCTCTACCAGGACGAGATCTTCGTCTTTACGCCCAAGGGGGACGTCAAGCGCCTGCCCAAAGGTGCAACGCCGATCGATTTCGCGTTCATGGTGCACACCGAAGTGGGGCAGCATTGCAACGGCGCGCGCGTGAACGGACGGATCTCGCCGCTGCACCGGCCGCTCCGCAACGGCGACACGATCGAGGTGCTCACGAGCCCGCAAGCCAAGCCGTCGCGGGACTGGCTGGCCCACGTCCAGACCGCCGGGCGCGCCAAAAAATCCGCCAATGGATCAAGCAGGAAGAGCATGAACGGAGCGTGACGCTCGGGCGCGAGATCCTCGCGCGCGAAGTTCGCCGCCGGCGCCTCGACCCGCCTACCCCGGACCAGCTGGCCCAGGCGGCGTCCGCGCTCTCGCTCGGCGTGGCTGACCAGGTGGAAGCGTCCATCGGGCGCGGCGACGTCCAGCTCGGCCAGGTGCTGAAAGCGCTGTATCCCGATCTCCCGCCGGAGGATCAGCAGGCGCCCAAGCCGACGGCGTTTGGCCGGGTCATCGAGCGGCTGCGCCTGGGTCGCGGCATCAAGATTCACGGCGTCGAAGGGTTGATGGTACGTTATGCCCAGTGCTGCCAGCCCGTGCCCGGCGATCCCGTCGTCGGCTACGTCACCCAGGGTCGCGGCATCTCGATCCACCGCCACGACTGCCCCAATCTCCTGACCCTCTCCGGAGACGAGGACCGCCGCGTGGAGATCGACTGGCGCGAGGTCGAAGGAGAGACCTTCGTCGTGCGCCTGGCCGTCAGCGGCGAGGACCGCCGTGGCTTGTATGCCGATATCTGCGAGGCGATCAGCGGCACCGGCACGAACATCCGCAGCGCGGAGCTCGCGTCCAAGGACGGCATCGTATTCGGCTCGGTGTTGGTCGAGGTCGAGAACAACACGCATCTGCACAAGGTCTTGAAAGCGGTCCGGAAGGTGAAGGGTGTGACCGAGATTGCGCGCCGGGACTCGAGCGGCCCCGCCGAAGTCGTCGTCGGTTAGCTTTCCCTCTTATGCCTTTTGAGCTTGGCAACGCGCCGCCTCCGGCGGGCGATCAACCGCGTGCGATTCGTGAGCTGACCGCCGGCCTCGCTCGCGGCGATAAGTACCAGACCCTCCTCGGCGTCACGGGCTCCGGCAAGACGATGACGATGGCGCACGTCGTCGCGAATCTCGGCAAGCCGACGCTGGTGCTGTCGCACAACAAGACCCTGGCGGCACAACTCTACGGGGAGTTAAAGGCGTTCTTCCCGTCGAATGCGGTCGAGTTCTTCATCTCCTATTACGACTATTACCAGCCTGAGGCGTACGTGCCGTCGACCGACACGTACATCGCCAAGGATTCGTCGATCAACGACGACATCGAGCGCCTCCGGCTGCGGGCGACCTCGAGCCTGATGGAGCGGGACGACGTCATCATCGTCGCCAGCGTCTCAGCGATCTACGGCCTTGGTGATCCCGAACTGTATCGCGAGCTGCTGGTAACGGCTGAGAAGGGGGAAAAGCGGGGTCGGGACGCGCTGCTCGCCGACCTGGTCGCTGTGCAGTATCAGCGCAACGATGTCGGCTTCGAGCGCGGCACGTTCCGCGTGCGTGGCGATACCGTCGAAGTCTTCCCGGCGTACGACGAGCAGGCGGTCCGGATCGAATTCTGGGGCGATGAGATCGAGCGCATCGCGAAGATCGATCCACTGACCGGCAACGTCATCAGGCCGATGGACCGCTCGGCCATCTATCCCGCGACGCACTTCGTCACGCAGCGCGCCACGATCGAGCGCGCCGTGTCGCGGATCAGGGCGGAGCTGGCGGAGCGGCTGGTCGAGCTGCGGGCGCAAAACAAGCTCCTCGAGGCGCAGCGCCTCGAGTCTCGGACGCATTTCGACATCGACATGCTGATGGAAGTGGGCCGCTGCGCCGGCATCGAGAACTACTCGCGGCTGTTCAGCGGCCGCCAACCGGGCGAGCGGCCGGCGTGCCTGCTCGATTACTTCCCGAAAGACTACCTCTGCATCATCGACGAGTCGCACCAGACGCTGCCGCAGCTCGGCGCCATGTACGAAGGCGACCGGTCGCGCAAGCAGACCCTGGTGGACTACGGCTTCCGGCTCCCCTCGGCCCTCGACAACCGGCCGCTCCGCTTCGATGAGTTCATGGGACTCGTGCCGCGCATGGTGTTTGTCTCGGCGACGCCAGGGCAAGACGAGTTGCAGCTCTCGGGCGGCGTCATTGTCGAACAGATCATCAGGCCCACCGGGCTCGTCGATCCCGAAGTCGAGATTCGTCCGGTGGCGGGGCAGGTCGACGACCTGCTCAGCGAGATCCGGCTGCGGGAAAAGAAGAACGAGCGGGTGTTGGTGACCACGCTGACCAAGCGCATGGCGGAAGATCTGACCGACTATCTGCAGCAGCACGGCGTGCGCGTGCGGTACTTGCATTCGGAAATCGACGCGATCGAGCGTGTCGAGATCATCCGCGGACTCCGCCTCGGCGAATTCGACGTCCTGGTGGGAATCAACCTGCTGCGGGAAGGGTTGGACTTGCCGGAGGTTTCTCTCGTCGCCGTGCTCGATGCCGACCAGGAGGGGTTCCTGCGATCGGACCGGTCGCTGATCCAGACTGTCGGCCGCGCGGCGCGGCACCTCAGCGGCAGAGCCATCCTCTATGCCGATCGCGTCACCGGCTCGATGGAGCGCGCGCTGAAAGAGATGGATCGCCGCCGCGAAACCCAGCTTGCCTACAACGTCGAGCATGGCATCACGCCGCGGTCCATCGTGAAGTCGGTGCTCGACATCCGTTTCGTGACCCGGGTCGCCGACGCGCGGGGTGGGAAGCCCGGTGCCGGGGAGATCCGCCGCCCAGCCGACGCCGGCGAGCGCGAGACCCTCATCCGCATGCTGGAGCAACAGATGCAGGCCGCCGCCGAGGAGCTCGATTTCGAGCTGGCGGCGGTGCTGCGCGATCAGCTCCTGGAGCTCAAGGCCGATGCGCCTCTCCGCGAGCGAGCTCAGCCGGTTCGGTGAGGACCTCGGCCGCCAGCTCCGCGCCCCCGCGGTAATCGGGTTGTCGGGAGAGCTGGGGACCGGGAAGACCACCCTCGTCCAGGCGATCTGCCGCGGTCTGGGGGCGCGGGCCCGCGCCACGAGTCCCACGTACGCGCTCGTTCATCATTACGAAGCCGCCGCGACCCCGGTCTATCACGTGGATTGTTACCGCCTGCGCCACCCCGACGAGGCGCGCGATCTCGGCTTCGACGATATGACGCGGGAGCGCGCGATTGTCCTGATCGAGTGGCCCGAGCGCGCCGGTCCCTGGGCGCCGCCACTCGACCGGCACTTCCAGTTGGCATACGACGCCGATCCCGCGCGCCGCGTTCTGAACGAAGTGGCGCACGTATGAGCACGCGGTGGCTCGCCATCGACACCGCCACGGACCTCGCCAGTGTCGCGATCGGATCGGCCGAACACATTGAGGCCGTTGGAGTCATTCGCGGCGCGCGCCAACATGCCGCGCAGATCCTCCCAGTCATCCAGCAGGTGCTCGCCGCCACTCGAACGCGACTCGCTCAAATTGGCGGCATCGTCATCGGCGATGGTCCGGGGAGTTTTACGGGCCTGCGCATTGGTTGGGCCGCGGCGAAGGGTCTCGCGCACGAACGCGACCTCCCGATCGTCGCCGTTCCGTCTCTGCTCGGGGCGGCGAATGCTGCCGCAGTGGGAAGCACAGGACCAATAGCAGCGTGTTTCGATGCGCTGCGGGGTCAGGTGTACGGGGCGATCTACGCGTTTTATCCCGGTCGAGTCGAGACGCTCGTTGCCCCGGACCTGTTCACGATCGCGACACTCGCAGCCGCTACGACGATGACCCCAGCGCTCGCGGTTGGTGACGGCGCGGAGCGGTATCGGGAGGAGATCGCGACCTGGATCGGACGGCCGCCGCTCGCGCTGGAGACGTCGCCGCCGGTCGCGGGGTCACTCTTGGCCTTGGCTCCAATCGTCGGCTATCCGGCGACCGGCGAACCTGTGTACGGGCGTCCCGCCGAAGCCCAGGTGAAATGGGAGACGAGCCACGGACGACCCCTTCCGCATTCGTCCCGCTAAGCTCGCCGACGTTTCCGCCGTGCACGCGATCGAGCAAGGCGTGTTCGCGGACCCGTGGTCCACCCAGGATTTTCGCGACTGCCTCGCGTCAGACGCCGTCTTCCTGGTCGCGGAGAACGCGGACCGGGTTGCCGGGTATGTCGTCGCGATCGACGCAGCCGATGAGGGTGAGATCCTGAACCTGGCGGTGGCGCCGCAGGGCCGTCGTCGGGGATTGGGACGCGCCCTCGTGGAACGGGTGCTCGACGTGCTAAGCGGGCGGGGGGCCAGGCAGATCTACCTCGAGGTTCGCGAATCCAACGCGCCGGCTCGGCGCCTGTACGCGGCGCACGGATTCAGAGAGGTAGGCCGCCGGAAGGAGTACTACCGGCGCCCGGTCGAGGACGCCATCGTGCTCAGACTTGATGCATAACTTTGGTACAAGTGGCGTATCTTTGATTGACAGAACGACTTGCGATTTATATAGTGTTGGGCACCCTTGGGCCCAGACCTGCATCATCGTCGGAGGTTGTTGTGAGCCGCAGTCTCAATAAAGTCATCCTGATCGGGAACTTGGGTGCCGATCCCGAGGTGCGCAGCACGAATAACGGCTCCCGCGTTGCAACGCTGTCAGTGGCAACGAGCAGACAGTGGACCGGCACCGGTGGGGAGAAGCAGGAAAAGACGGACTGGCATCGAGTTATCTGCTGGAATAACAAGACCGGGTCAGGCCTGGCCGATGTCTGCGAGAAGTACCTCAAGAAGGGCGACAAGGTCTATATCGAGGGCCGGATCGAGTACCGGACCTGGGAAGACCGCGACAAGCAGACGCGCTACGTCACCGAGATTATCGCGCGCGAGTTGATCATGCTGGGCGCCAGAGGTGGAGCCGCTCCGGTGGGAGCGGGAGCAGGGAAGGGTGCCGCGGAGGCTGGCGGCAAAGCCCCAGAATCGCTCGACGCGTTCCCGGAGGCGCTGGATGAGGAGGACGACGATCTGCCGTTCTAGTCGCGCTATAGTACTGGCCCTGGCGGCGCTGCCGCTCATGTGGCGAGTCCTGCCGGCGCAGGACACCACCAAGGCGGTCCAACAACAGGACACGACCCAAGCGGCCGCCGCTTTCCAGGGGCAGGTCCCCTCCAGTCACACAGTCGTCCGCGGTGAGACCCTCTGGTCGATCTCGCAGATGTACTACAACGACCCGCTGCTCTGGCCTGAGATCTACCGCCTCAACACCGCGGTCATCGAAGATCCGCACTGGATCTATCCCGGTGAGGTCTTGAATCTCTCGGAGGTCGTGACCGTTGCGCAGGGTGGCGATACCGTCTCGGCCCGGCGCGACACGACGTCGGCCGCCGCAGACACCGTGCGAGCGGACACGATCGCTGCCGTCGTGCCGACCGACACCGGGGCTGCGCCCATCGATACGATCCCCGCCGATACCACGCAGCTGATCGTCGAGCCGCCGCCACCGACGGTCGCCGAGAGCTACGAGACGATCTTCGACCGCCGGCGCACGAACCAGCAGGTGGTCCAGGACGTGCTGCGCGCGTACGTGCATCAACCGTACCGCCCGCTCCGCGCCGGCGAGTTCTACGCCGCGGGCTTTCTCAGTGAAGCGGAACGGCTGCCGTGGGGGCAGGTGATTGGTGCGACCGCGGTGCCAGCGATCCACCGGCTGACGGAGCGCACCTCGGCGACGACGTTCGAGGAGATCGCCATCCGGCCACCGCGCAACGCGTCCTACCATGTGGGTGACTCGCTGTTGCTGGCTCGCCTCGATCCGGGATTCACGTTCGGAAACTGGGGCGATATCGTCGTCCCAGTCGGGATTGCGCGTGTGACGTCCATCGAGGAGCACCAGGTCCTCGCGCAGGTCGTCTTGCAGTTCGCGCGCATTCATGAAGGGCACGTTGCCATGCCGCTCGAGCCGTTCCGCGATCCCGGGCAGGTGCGGCCCACACCGGTCGCCAAGGGGCTCACGGGGAGGTTGCTCGGGCCGCGCGATGCGCATCCGCTTGCGGGAGCGCAACAATTCTACTTCATCGACAAGGGTCGCCGCGACGGTGTGACCATCGGTGATATCTTTGAGGTGTACAAGCCGGCGCAGGGCTTCGCGGGCGCGGCGTCGGAGGAGGTGCGCGCGGTCATGATGATCGTGCACACCCGCGAACGCTCCGCCACCGGGCTATTATTGCAAATCAGCAATCCCGCACTCGAACAGGGACTACCGGTACGGCTGGTCAAGAAGATGCCCTCCTGATAAGCGGCCGGGCCCAGCATCCTGGGCCCGGCCCGTACTTGCCGTGATTGTCACCCTGCATCTCATTGTTTTGGCGTTGTACGGCTTGGCGACGGCGCTGGTCTTGGCGCCGTTCATGGGATTTCGCGCCGCGCCGCGCGCGCTTGCCATCGCCGTGCCGTGCGCGGGCGCCGCGGTGCACGTCGTCGCGATCTCGCAGCTTACCCTCGTTGGTCTCGGCCCGGCGCTTTCGATGCTGGCGCTCTGCCTTGTCTTGTTGCAGCTCGCGAGCGAACGGTTGCTGCGCGGTTCCGCGGTCTCCTTCGTTGCGGCACCCCTCGCGACCGTTCTGGTCGGACTCTCGATCCTCAGCGGCCTGGCGCCCGCCGCTGAAGCCGCGGCCGCCCGCAACTTGTGGTTCGTCTTGCATGTGGCGCTCAGCGTCCTCGGGCTCGCGTTGATGGCGCTCGCGTTCATCGCGGCCGCGCTCTATCTCCTGCAATTCCGCGAGCTCAAGGCTCGGCGTTTCGGTCAGGTCTTCCAGCTTTTCCCGCCGCTCGAGCGGCTCGATCAGCTCAATCGGTTCGCGTTGGTGGCGGGCTTCCCCGCCTTGACACTCGGCGTCTTGCTCGCGCTCGGATACGGCGCGGAGTTCTCCGGTGGCCTGCACGTGGCCAAGGCCCAGGTCGTATGGGGCAT
>QHTW01000205.1 GCA_003220955.1 Gemmatimonadota bacterium
CGCCTTCGAGCTGAACCACCCCGACGCGATGCAGGGCGTCGTGGGTCTCGTCAACATCGGTCACGAAGTGACCAACGTGAACATCCTGGAGGACGGCATTCCCGTTCTCACCCGCGATCTCTCGGTCGGCACGCGGCGCTTTCGCGAAGATCTGCAGCGCGAAAAAGGCCTCGCGAGCGAGGAAGCCGAGCGAGTCATTCAGGGGACGTCGCAGCATCCCGATCTGGCGGGTTACGTCAGCGCCCGCGGCGAAGAAATCGCGTTGGGCGTGGAGCGCGCGGCGGCATTCCTGGCGACTGCGTCGCGCAATGCGGGCGGGTTGTCGCGCGTCTACACGACGGGCGGCGGGGCGCGCATTCCGGGTCTGAACGACGTGCTCGGCGCGCGGCTCAAAGTGCCGATCGAGCTGGCCAATCCGGTCCAGCGGCTCCGCGTCAAGGACGATGTGTTCGAGACGGTCCCGGTGGACGAGGTCGCGCCGCTGCTCATGCTGGCGGTGGGCCTGGCGCTGAGGCGCGCCGCATGATTGAGATAAACCTACTTCCGGGAAAGAAGAAGGCGGCGAAAGGCGCGGGCTTCCAGCTCGCGCTGCCGGATTTCAAGGGCCTGATCGCGCAGGTCAAGGATCCGTTCCTGATCGGCGCGATCGCCGCGTGGGTGGTCGTCGGCGGCGGCGGCGCACTGCTGTTCATCACCGATCGCGCGCGGCTGGCGGCGGCGGAGAGCCGGCTCGAAAGCGTGCGGACCGAGAAGCGACGCTACGACATCGTCATCGCGCAAAAGCGCCAGGCCGAGAAGGTGCGCGATTCCTTGCTCTATCAGATCCACGTGATCCGCGACATCGACGCGGATCGCTACATCTGGCCGCATGTCCTCGATCAGACGACGAAGGCGCTGCCGCCGTACACGTGGATCACGCACATGCAGACGACAACGACCATCGTCGCGGCCCCCCAGGGGCAGCCGAACGGGCCCGTGACCGTGGAGCGGGATTCGATCGGCCGGCCGGCGGTGAAGATCTCGATCGACGGGCGCACCGTCGACATCCAGGCGTACACGACATTCCTGCGCCAGCTCGCGGCGTCGCCCTGGTTCACGGACGTGACGCCCGCCGCCTCGCAGACGGTGATCGAGGCCGATCGGCCCGTGACGGCGTTTACGGTGACCGTGAGTTACAAGGTGGCGGACTCGGTCTACATCCGCACGGTCCCGCTCGTGCAGTCGGTGAGGTAAGGAGCGCGCATGGCGATTTTACCCGCCGACCAGCGCAGCCAGATCATGTTGCTGCTCACCCTCGCCGCACTGGCGGGAGGCTATTTCTTCTGGACCAAGAAGCACACGCCCGACTCCGAACAGATCAGTACGGCGAACGCGGAGTCCGATAGCCTCGAGCGGATCATCGCCGCGGCGAAACGCGATCTGGCGAGCGGCAGCATCGAAGACCTGCGCCGCCGGGTGGAGGAGTACCAGGGCTCGCTCGAGTTGATGCGGCGCCTCGTGCCCGAGCGCAACGAAGTACCGACGCTGATCGACGACATCTCGACCAAGGCCAAAGTTCGTGGCATCACGCTCGGCAAGATTCAGCCGCTCACCCCGGAGCCCGGTTCGCCGTTCGACACCTATCGCTACCGGCTCGAGGTGTACGGGCATTACGATCAAATCGGCGAGTATCTCGCCGACGTCGCGTCGCTGCCGCGCATCGTCGTCCCGCAGGACGTCACGCTCTCGTCCGCCTCGCCGGCCGTGCAAAAACTGCTCGGCGACACCGCGGGCGCGCTGCTGCTGGCCGAATTCTCGATTCGGACGTTCGTGAAGTCGGCGGGACCGCCCCCCGGATCGAAGCCTGCCGCCGCGGGAGCACCACGTGCGCGTAGCTAGCGTCGCGCTGGCGCTGGTCACGCTGACTGCCTCCGCGGGCGCACAGCAGACGAAGCGGCCCGTCGATACGACCGCCGTGCAGCCGCAGACGCTGTTGCGCGAGGTCTTTGCGTACGAAGGCGGCGGCCGCGATCCGTTCATGTCGCTGCTCAAGTCCGGCGACGTGCGGCCACTGCTCTCCGATTTGAAGCTGACGACCGTCGTATACGACGGCCGGTTCGCGTCACGCAGTGTCGCCGTGCTGCGCGACATCACCAATCGTCGCATCTACCGGGTGAAAACGGGCGACATCATCGGGCGTTTGAAGGTGACGCAGATCCGGCCGCGCGAGGTCGTCTTCACCGTTCAGGAATTCGGGTTCGAGCGGCAGGAGACGCTGTCGCTCACCAAGCATGAGGAGACGCCATGAAGGCACTTCTTCCCCTAACGGTGGCCTTGCTCGCGGCCCCCCTCCTCGCTCCCCGGGCCCTTGCGGGGACGACGGGGGGGGTCCGCGACGGGGAAGTCCGAGGCGTGAGCGTGCGGCCGGCGAGCGGCAAGGTCGAGGTCGTGATCGACCTGCAGGGCGCCGCGGTCGTCCAGGACTTCACGCTCTCGAATCCCGCGCGGCTCGTCATCGATCTGCAGGGCGCACGCCTCACCGGGCGCGTCACGCTGTACGACGGTCAGAATCGCGGCGGCATCCGCAACGTGCGCTACGGGCAGTTCAAGCCCGACGTCGTGCGCGTCGTCATCGACCTCGACGCACTGAAGGACTATCAGGTCGAGCGCGCCGCGGGACAGGTGCGGGTCCGCATCGGGACCGAGCGCACCGGATTCGCGGCGTGGTCGAGCAACACCGTCGCGCCGCCGGCCGCCGTTGCCGCCGCGCCGCGCCGCACCGTGGAGCGAACGGCAAGTAGCGAGGCTCCCGCTCCCCCCGTGACCGGCGGGCCCGAGAGCGCGGCGCGCGTGACGACGCCGTCGCTGGGCCGGCCGATGTCGATCGACGAGTATCTGGCCGCGCACCACGCCGACGCCGCGCAGTCCCAGGCCGCGCGTATCACGGTCCAGTGGGACAATGCGAGCATCGAGGACGTGATCGCCGGCTTCGCGGCGTTCAGCGGGCGCACGATCATCCTCGGCAAAGACATCAAAGGCAACGTCACCGCCGAGGTCAAGAATCAGCCGTGGGATCTCGCGCTCAACGCGGTGCTCGAGTCGCAGGG
>QHTW01000326.1:0-457 GCA_003220955.1 Gemmatimonadota bacterium
CTTCTCGGGTGCCCTGGCATGGCCCTACTTCTATCCCTGGCCGCAGCGGCCGGCCGGTCTGGTCGAGACGGCCTTCGACGAGCTGGCGCGGCGCTGGCGCCCGATTCTCGACGTGTTCGACGAAAACGGGGTCAACGCCTGCTTCGAGATCCATCCCGGTGAGGACCTGCACGACGGGGTGACGTTCGAGATGTTCCTCGAGCGCGTCGGCGGACACGCGCGCTGCAACCTATTGTACGATCCCAGTCACTTCATGCTGCAGCAGCTCGACTATCTCGAGTACATCGACCTCTATCACGACCGCATCCGCATGTTTCACGTCAAGGATGCCGAGTTCAATCCGACCGGCCGCCAGGGCGTGTATGGCGGGTTCCAGTCGTGGGTCAATCGCGCCGGCCGGTTCCGTTCCCTGGGCGACGGTCAGGTGAACTTCAAGGCGATCTTCTCGAAGCTGGCG
>QHTW01000326.1:535-1324 GCA_003220955.1 Gemmatimonadota bacterium
CGAAGGGGCGAAGTTCATCGCCGATCACATCATCCGGGTGACGGAACAGGCGTTCGACGATTTCGCCGGCGCCGGCACCGACCAGGCCGCGAATCGCCGGATGCTCGGCATCGCCTGACGATGGTCCAGCCGCTGAGGCTCGGCATGGTGGGCGGCGGGCGCGGCGCGTTCATCGGCGGCGTGCATCGGCTGTGCGCTCGCCTGGACGGGCAGTACGAGCTGGTCGCTGGCGCCCTCTCGTCCGATCCGCAACGCGCCAGGGAGTCTGGTGCCGATCTCGGCCTCGCGCCGGACCGCATCTACGCGAGTTTTGCCGAGATGGCGGCGGCCGAGGCGCAACGCTCCGACGGGATCGAGGTCGTGAGCATCGTCACGCCGAACGACAGCCACCACGCCATCGCCCGCGCCTTTCTCGATCGCGGTATCGATGTGATCTGCGACAAGCCGATGACCACCACGGTCGAGGACGCGCTCGACCTGGTGCAGACGGTGCGGCGCACCGGTCTCATCTTCGGAGTCACCCACAACTACACCGGCTACCCGATGGTGCGCCAGGCGCGCGAGATGACCTTTGCAGGCGAGCTGGGCACGATCCGCGTCGTGCAGGTCGAGTATGTGCAGGATTGGCTTACGACCAAGCTGGAAGACACGGGACAGAAGCAGGCCGCGTGGCGCGTCGATCCCGCGCGCGCGGGCGCCGGCGGCTGCCTCGGCGACATCGGCACGCACGCGTACAATCTCGCCGGCTTCGTCACGGGTCTCGCGGTGCGCGAGCTCGCCGCCGACCTG
>QHTW01000326.1:1394-1939 GCA_003220955.1 Gemmatimonadota bacterium
AACGAGAACGGCTTGCGGCTGCGCGTGTACGGCGACAAGGCCGGCCTGGAGTGGAGCCAGGAGCACCCCAACCAGCTGCGCTTCGCTCCGGTGGGCCAACCGCCACGGGTGCTATCGCGTGGTGGTCCGAATCTCAGTCCCGCCGCGTCGCGCGGGACCCGCATTCCCTCAGGTCATCCGGAGGGCTATCTCGAAGCGTTCGCCAATCTGTATCGCGATCTGGCAGAGCAGATCCGGGCGCGTCGTGCGAAGCGCGCGCCCGATCTGGCGGCGCTGCTCGTGCCGACGGTGGAAGATGGCGCGCACGGCGTCAAGTTCATCCATGCGGCGGTTGAGTCGAATGCTAAGAATGGCGCGTGGGTGGATACGCAGCTGAAGCTGCGCTAGGAGCTGGGCCTCCGGCGCTCAGGAAGTCGCGAGGACTCCGCCGCCGCACGAGATAGCTATCGAGCAAAATGAATGCGGCCGCCAGCTCAGCGAGGACTATCAGAGTAAGGAAGAGCGCGGTCCCCGCCCGTCCTACGCCCCAGGCCGCAGCGGTCAGG
>QHTW01000326.1:2088-2517 GCA_003220955.1 Gemmatimonadota bacterium
GCGTCGCCTCCGCGAGAAGCAGGAGGGCGATTGCGGTCCTCACGTCGGTCCGCGTTGTGGCGACCAGCCTCGACGAGATCATCTTCCCCCCCTAATAGGGCGCGTCTGAACTGCAGGAAGCGATCTACGGTAATGATTCGCTCACGTGCAAGAAAGTGACGCGGCTCACGCAGTCTCGATTGCGCTCCTCGAGATGCGGGTCAGATTTGGTTTCCACCATGAACGTGGCTCGGAAATCGGGCCCAGATCGCATTGCTAGCCCCTTCTATCTCGGCGCCCAGAACGGATCCGCCGTCGGCACGAACGACACCGGCACCTCTTTTACGAAGGTGCCGAGCCAACGCGCAAACTCCTCCATGCCATCCTGCTCCGACCGCACGTGCCCCAGGATGATCAACGCCTTCTTCCGTCCCGCCGTCACCGCGTCGG
>QHTW01000206.1 GCA_003220955.1 Gemmatimonadota bacterium
CAACGGCGGAGGATATCCGGCGCTGCATTACGCGCGTGACTGCCATCAGGCCAGCAAGCTCGTGCATGTCTGCGATGTCTATGATGCGCTGCGCACGCGGCGGCCGTACCGTGAGGCGTGGTCATTCGAGAAGACGCTCGGATATCTGGACGAGCGCAAAGGCCTCGAGTTCGATCCGGAGCTCTGCGGGGCGTTCGTGCGGATGATGAACCGATGGGAAGGCCAGGTGACGGTGGTGACGGAGCCCGCTGCAAAACCGCACTAGATCCCGCTAAGATGTGTGCCATGGTGAAAGCGATGTGGGCCGTCGCCGCAGCGGTCGCGGCCGCCCAAGCACCGATGCGACTCACCGGCGACTGGCAGGCGCGCGCCGGAGATGAGATCCGTCACATCATGGTGCGCAGCGACAGCTCGGCCCAGTTTGGCCAGGATGTCGCGCGCTGGCGCGTCGTGGGCGACAGCTTGTGGATTACGCTGGGGGACGGCGTCTGGCAGGTCTACGGCATGAAGCTCGCCGGCGCGAAGCTCACGATCAGTGGCGGGGACTTAGAGAAACCCGTGACGCTGCGCCGCGTGGGCCCGGCGACCGCGCGGCCGGATACCCTCACGATTCCGGATCCGCCGGCGCCGAATCAACGCGCGTGGTGATTACTTCAATTCTGTAACCGCCGCCAACCGCCACCCGACGTCTTTCTTCTCAAACCGCATCGCGAATCGCCGCCGGTCAACCCGGGGGGCGCCCCCGCGTGCCGGCACGTACTGGAACATGGCGCGCACATTGCCCGTGGCGGTCGCGCCCTGTTCCTTGAAATCCTCAATCGTAAACTTCGCGGTGATCTGATTCCACTCGCGGAAGAACGCGTCCCAGCTGCGCCGCTCATCCTCCGTCAGCCCGGGGTACAGCACGCGCAGATTCGCGATCCGCTGGCTGGAGAGCGCCCGGCCGAGATCGTCCAATAAGACGTCGATCGCGCTGGGGGCATCGGGGGGCTGGGCGCTCGGCGGCGCGATCCCCGCGTCGATCCCGATCTGCTCGGCGCTTTGCGCGGCGACTTTGGCGAGCGTGAAATCCTGCTCGTGCAGCAGCGACTCGGCGCGCGAGAGGAAGACGCCCGCGTTCGCCGCGGCCCGCCCGGCGGGCAGCGCCTGAACGACCGGAGTCACGCGCTGGATCATGTGTCGCGCTTCCCGTTCCATGGCCCGGGCCTCGTCGCGCGCCTGCGCGTAGCGCTGCGCGGACTCGACGAAGCCGCGGAGCGCGAGCGACTGATCGCCACGCTGCAACGCGCGGTCCGCGGTCTCCAGCATCGACTCCGCCAGGAGCAAGGACGGCACGCTGTTCTTCTGCGCGCCGACGGCGATCGCGCGATCCCGCGCGGCCAGTGCCGAATCGCGCCGCGAGCTCACGGCCAGAGAAACGGGCGCGGCGTTCGGGGGTGCCGGTGGCGCCGCGAGCCCTCCCGGTCCACGGGCCGGTGCGATCGGCGCCGGCGGCGTGGCTGCCACGGCGCCCGGTTGCTCCCCCTGCGGGCCCGGCGCGTACAGCAGGAGCACGACGACCGCCGCCAGCGCGCCCAGTACGGCCAACCGCGCCCGAAGCGACGCATGGGTGATCAGCTTCAACATCGGCCGGGGCAGCGGCGTCCAGCGTCCGAGCGGTTGCGTCGCTTCCTCGTCCGCGCCCGAGAGCGCGGCCCGGATTTGCTGCAGCGTCGACATCATCTGGCCCGCCGACTCGTAACGCTCGTGCGGCACCTTGTTCATCGCTTTCGCCACGACGCGCTCGAGCGCCGCGGGAATCGACGGCGCCACCGTCCGCAGCGGGCGCGGCTCGGTCGTGAGGACCTGATACAACACGCCGTGCACCGACTCGGCCTCGAACGGCCGTTGGTAGCACAGCAGCTCGTACAACAGGCAACCGACCGAGAACACATCGGTGGCGGGAGTGATGGCGCCGTTGGTGATCTGCTCGGGCGCCATGTACGTGGGTGTCCCGACGATCGCACCGGAGCCGGTTGCATCGGCCTTCTGCAGCCGCGCGATCCCGAAATCCATGATCTTGATGCGCCCGTCGGGCATGACGCGGACGTTCGACGGTTTGACATCGCGATGAATGACGCCGCGTTGGTGCGCGAAGTGGAGACCGGCCAATACTTCGATCGTGATGTCGAGCTTGCGCTCGAGCGCGAGCGGATCGCGGAGCGCGATCATGTCGGAGAGATCGCGGCCTTCGACCAGCTCCATCGCGATGTAGGGCTGCCCTTCCGACTCCCCGAGGTCGTACACGGTGACGATGTTGGCATGCTGGATGGCGCCGGCCGCGCGTGCTTCGCGCAGGAAGCGCTCCTGCATGTCTTTGGTCTTGCGGAAGCTCGCGCTCAGCAGCTTCAGCGCGACGTAGCGCCGCAGCACGGTGTCGTAAGCCTTCCAGACGATGCCCATCGCCCCTTCGCCGAGGAGCTGATGGAGCTCGTATTTGCCGAGCCGGCGGTAGCGCTGCGGGACGTCGGTCATGGCGAGCGGGTCAGCCAGTCGAAGGCGCGGCGCAGATAGGATCGCGTCGCATCCGTCACGTGCACGTTGCGCCGAGGCAGGACGCGCTCGACGGTTGCCAGGAATCCCTCCAGCGTCATCCGCTCCGCCGACGAGCCTCCCCAGGTGAAGGGCGCGATGAACTTCGGCGCGCGCACACCGTCGAACACGCTGGCACCGGCGCCAATGACGGATCCGGCATCGAACATCATCCCGATGGCGGTCTTGGCGTGGTCGCCGAACAGGCTCCCGAGGAACTGGTGGCCGGTTTCCAGCTTCGTGCCGGCCACGTGCAGCCGGACGGAGCCGTAGGTGCTTTTGAGATTCGATGTCGTCGTGCCCGCGCCGAGGTTCACCCAGCGGCCCAGGACGGAGTGCCCGAGGTACCCGTGATGGCTCTTGTTCGCGTAGCCGAGGAATGCCGTGGTGGATACCTCGCCATGCACGACGCACCACGGCCCGATCGCGGAATTGCGGATGACGCCACCCACGAGTCGGGTGTTCGCGCCGACCCAGAGGGGGCCTTCGAGCCGCACGCCCGACTGGACCTCGACGCCACTCTCGAGAACGATCGGCCCTTTGCGCGTGTCGAACACGACGCCGGGTTCGATCGACGCTTCGCGCAGCGCGATCCACGCGGGGTCGCCCAGCACGACCGAGCCTTTCGGCACCGCGTCGGAGTCGCCGAGCAATTTGAGCAGGTCGTCACGCAGCAGCTGCTCCAGCGCGCTGATCAGATCATGTACACCGCGGAGCAATACGCCTTCCACGTTCATCGCCTGCGCGTTCGCAACCGGGCCGGTCCAGGTCGTTCCCGCCGGCACCCACCACCCGACCGTGATGCCATCGTGCGTGAGCCGGGCGGGGGCATCGGGCAATGGTCCCGCGAGTCCGCGCGGCGCAAAGGTGGAGGATCCGATGACCGCGGGTCCCGCCACGGGCCGCCGTGCCTCGACGGGCGGTACCCCGGCCTCGGGGAAACCGGCGAGATGTGGCAGTGCAAAGATTGCCGCTGCTTCGGTTCCGACGAACATCTCCCACCGCTCCCGCACCAGATGCGCGCCGGCCCTGAGCTCGCAGAGCGGCCGGATCCCGGCGAACGGGGATCGGGATCGAGCAGATAGAGCGCGTGTGTCACAGGCTCTGCACCAAGGCTTTCAGCTTGTCCGGCCGGCCGGTCGGCATGACCAGCGTGTGCCCGTTGGCGCGCACGACCACCATGTCCTCGATGCCGACCACAGCGAGCTCTTCACTTTCTGCCCAGATCACCGAATTCTTGACGTCGTCACCGAGCGTCACCTTTCCGACCGTGACGTTGCCGTGCGCATCCCGCCGGCGGACCCGCAGCAGCGCGTCCCATGACCCGATATCATCCCAGGCAAAGGTGCCGGTTACTACGGCGAGCCGCGGCGTCCGTTCCAGCACGGCGACGTCCACCGCCACAG
>QHTW01000207.1 GCA_003220955.1 Gemmatimonadota bacterium
AGCGGACGGAGCATCATTGAGCGAGGTCGTGGCGGCCGCGGAACGCCAAGCGATCGCCAGCGCGCTGCGCGCCGCCAACGGCAACCGGCGCGAAGCGGCGCAGCAGCTCGGCGTGAGCCTGCGCACGCTGTTTTACAAGATCGACCGGTACGGGATCACCTAGACGTCCGGGAGATGCAAAAACCTGCATAACTGCAGTATTCTGCGGTGGTTTTCGAGGCGCGATGGCGACGTATGTATCTGCAGTACTTGCACTTACGTGCAGGCATGGAACGTGTAAATAGGGCCGGTCGAACGGAGGACACATGGGTCGCAAGGGGTTCAGCCTCATCGAGATGATGTTCGTGTTTGTGCTGGCCGGCGTGATTATGGCGATCGGCTTTCCGCGGCTGCGCAACGGTCTCGAGCAGCAAAACATCCGCAACGCGAAGGCGCTGCTCGGGACGTTGGCGGCGACGGCACGCGGCGCGGCGGTTCAGCGTGGCTGCAACGCCACCTTGAACATGACGGTCGACAGCATATGGGTGACTGCCTGCGATCTGACGCCGCCATTTGCCCCGGTGCAGATCGGCACGAAGAAGCTGGTCCGCGACGAGTTCAACGTGTCGCTGGCGCCGGATGTCGCGTCGATCGTCTACGATCCGCGCGGGATCCGGATGCCGTTCGCGGCGTCGCCCACCTCGGTTCGGATCATCGGGGCGCATTACACCGATTCCGTGGTCATCAACCAGGTCGGAAAGGTGACTCGGCAATGAACATCAACCGAAATGAGCGCGGCTTCACGATCATCGAGATCATCATCGCGATCATCGTGCTGACGGTCGGTGTGCTCGGCCTGGTGACGACGGCCGCGCTGGTGACCCGTATGATCGCGCGTGGACAGCGCTCCGCGGTGGCGACTGCGTTCGGTGCGCGCCGGCTGGAGCGGATGCGCATCGCCGCGTGCATCGATGCCCAGCGTGTTCCCGGCCAGGATACCCTGTACCGCGGGTCCACCTGGGTGGCGTTCAACCGCTGGGCGTTCGTGGATGCCGGGAACCAGAACTACCGGCTCAAGATCGTGACGACATACAAGACCACCAACAATCGTGTCCGCAGCGATTCAACGGAGACGACGATCCCATGCAACACATTCGGATGAGCGTGCGCGCGCGGCGCGGCTTCACGATGGTCGAGCTCCTGGTCGCGCTGGTTCTGTTGGGCCTGGTGAGCGCCGCCCTGTATCGCGTGCTGGTGAACAACCAGCGCCTCTACATGGCGCAGACGGCGCGAATCGATCTGTCGCAGAACATCCGCGCCGCCGCCAACATTTTGCCGGCCGAGTTTCGTCAGCTCGACGCGGCCGACGGCGACATCACGGCCATGTCGGCGACCAGCATCTCGATCCACGCGATGCGCTGGCTCAGTTTCGTATGCATCGCCCCTGTGCTGAACGGCGTGGCGGGTGGTCGGCAAATGACGATCAGGGGCGGACAACCCGGTCAGCCAATGTTTTTCGGATCCCGAGGCATCACGGTTGGGACCGATTCGCTGTACGTGTACCTGGATGGCGATCAGACGACGCGGCAGGACGACTACTTCGTGCCGTCGAAGCTGACAGCCGCAGCCGGCGGGGCGGCGTTATGCCCCGCCGTGGCACCCGCCCTGCCGCAGCCCGGGACATTGGTCACGTGGGACGGGAACTTCTTTGCCGGCAACAACGCGGCCGGCGCCATTCCCGTGGGCGCGCCGGTCTGGGGCTTCGAGAACGTCACGTATTCGCTGTTCCAGCCGGCGGGCGATACGTCGTACTACATCGGATACCAGCCCGCGGGCCAAACGGCGCAGCCGCTCGTCGGCCCGGTGCTGACGAACGGCCTGACGTTCCAGTACTACGACGTGAACGGGAACGTGACCGCCGTCAGGTCACAGGTCGCCCGCATCGATATCACGGTGCGCGCGAGAACGGCGACCGCGGTTCGGAGCGGCGGTGAGGCTCCGCGCGCGACAATTGTCGACAGTATCGTCACCAGTGTGGCGTTACGGAATAACCGGCGGTTTTAGGGCCGTCGGAACTCATGAAGGAGCGAGGCATGAAACGGATTCTGCGGGACGAGCGCGGTATGGCGCTCGCGGTTGCGATCTTCGCCCTGGTTGTCGTGGGGGCGCTGGTCGCCGGAGCGTTTTTCGCCGGCACCCAGGAGCAGCGGGTCGGCGAGAATCAGCGCCGCGTCCAAACCTCGTTCGGTGTCGCCGAGGCGGGGGCGCAGGAGCGGGTCATGAGCTGGAGGCCCGACTCGATGAACAAACGCCAGGTGTATCCAAACGACTCCGTCCCCATCTACTCGCTGGCCGCGGCGGCGACTGCGCCGGGCGGTACGGGTCGATACTTCGGGTACAGCTATAAGCTGGGCTCCAACATCTTCCTGATCGACGTCACGGGGCGCGACCAGGCGAGCGCCAACGGCGTCGTCGCCGGCGGCAGCGGCGCGCGGCAGCGCATCGGCATGATCACGCGCCTCGCGCCGATCGACTTCGGGATCCACGCGTCGCTGACGACGCAGGGTGGCGTAGACTTGACCGGCAACGCCGACGTCAACGGCGCGGACCAGGTCCCCGCTGGCTGGGCCGACTGCGATCCGCCCGGAGCGGCGCAGGCGGGTATCCGCGATCCTGGCGCCAACGTCGCGACCAGTGGTAACGGCTCCGTACAGGGAAATCCCCCGGTCGTGAACGATCCGTCGATCAACAACAACACGTTCACCAACTTCGGCGGGGCCACCTATGCCCAGCTCGCGGCGCGGGCGACAATCACCCTTCCGCCGGGCAACTACAAGACGGCTCCGTCATTTAACGGCGACGGCACATGCAACAGAAACGACCAGTCGAACTGGGGCGACGGCATAAACCCGACCTCCCAGTGCGGCAACTACTTCCCCATCATTCACATCACGGGGGACGCCACGGTAAACGGCGACCAGGGCCAGGGGGTCTTATTGGTGGACGGGACGTTATCCGTTCAGGGCTCGTACCAGTTCTTCGGTATCGCGATCATGCAGAATGACATCAAGACGTCTGGTGGTGGTAACACCGACGCGCACTTCTGGGGCGGCGTCATGGCGAAGAACGCCGACCTGGGGACGCAGAGCTTGAGTGGGAAGGCGACGCTGAACTACTCTAGCTGCAGCATCTTAACCGCTTTGCAGGCCACGAGCGCGATCTCGATGATGCGGTCGCGCGGTTGGGTTCAGCTCTACTAAAAGTGGTCTAAGTAGCTGCAGGGGAAATAGTTGTTGCTTCGGCCTCAAGTCGATTCGAGGCTTGACAGGATAAGGGGCGGGGCCTAATGTAATTTGCCCTCGCCCCTTCTTGTCTCTAGGCCAAAGGCGCACATGGCCCTTTTTGGGTTATTTGGCGGCAAAAAAACCTCTGTTGGCCTGGATATCGGCTCGGGCATCATCAAGCTCGTGGTCATCGACCACGGTGGTAGCGAAGCCGAACTGACGAAAGTCGCCACAACCGAGGTCGCCGCCGACGCCATCGTGGAGGGCGAAGTCATGGACCCCGGCCTCGTTTCGGAAGCTA
>QHTW01000051.1 GCA_003220955.1 Gemmatimonadota bacterium
GTGCGCGATGAATGGTTCAAGGGGATTCAGACGGCGAAGAAGCTGTCGAAGCTCGTCGGGTTGTGGCGGGATGTGGGAGCCGCGCGGATCTGGCTCCCCGAGCTGGGCGATACCACACACATCGACAAGCTGCCCCGGGATCCGGTGATCGTGACTGCCTACGTCGCCAAGGACCCCGCCTCATTGCTCACTCGGCTCAAATGCTCCAATCGCGATATCGAGCGTGGCCGTGCCATCGGCAAGTGGCGCGAGAACTACCCGGACCCGCGGGACGCGGCCGCCGTGCGAAAGTGGCTCTCGGAGACAGGCGAATACGCGGATGATCTACTGGTTGGAGCCCCCGCGGCGCTCGCCAAGGCGGTCGCGGCGATCCGGGCGAAGCATCCACCGCTGTCTCTCAAGGATCTCGCCGTGCGCGGGGACGATCTCATCGCCGCCGGCGTGCGCCCCGGCCCCGACGTCGGGGACATGTTAGCCCGCTTGCTCGAGGAAGTGCTCGAGGACCCGGCTCGCAACACCAGGGAGTATTTGCTCTCCCGTGTCTAAGGCCCTGTTGTATGCCCTAGTCGCGGCGGCCGGCAATGTGCTGGGCGCGCTCGCCGTCACGCGGCGGGCGGTCCGGGAGCTCCGCGTGATCGAGCTCCTGGTGGCATTCGGCGCCGGCTTCATGCTCTCGGTGGCGATTGTCGAGCTGTTGCCGGCCGCGTTGGCGCGCAGCGGAAACATCGCACCGGCCCTGGTGCTCGTTGGCTATCTCGCGGTGCACCTCACCCAGCACACCCTCACACCCCATTTCCACTTCGGTGAGGAGACGCATCCCGTCAGCTCGATCGCGGGGACGTCAGCTCTGGTCGGGCTGCTCCTGCACACGTTCTTCGACGGCGTGGCAATCGCCAGCGCGTTCCTCGTGCGAACGCAGCTCGGCATGGTGGTCTTCGTGGCGATTTTCCTCCACAAGCTGCCGGAAGGTGTGACGATTTCGAGCCTGATGCTGGCAGGCGGACGGTCGGGCGGGCGGGCGGTGGGGGCAGCGGCACTCCTCGGTCTGGCAACCCTCGTCGGCGTGGTGTTGACCGACGAGCTGGGGTTCCTCGTGCAACACGGATTGGCGATTTCCGCGGGAGTCACGATCTACGTCGCGGCGTCCAACCTGGTGCCGGAGTTCCAGGGGAAAAAGGGTTGGCAGCTGCCGGCCGCGTTCTTCGCTGGTGCCGCGGTATTTTTCCTGACGAAGACTCTGCTGGATGGTGTGTCGTGAGTGAGCCGACGCTTTTCCAGGGTTCGACCGAACCGCTGGCCGCGAAGATGCGGCCGAAGACGCTCGAGCAGTTCCTCGGCCAGGAGCACCTGCTCGGCCCAGGGAAGGCCTTGGGCGATCTGATCCGCCGCGGCGAGGTTGGCTCCTGCATCTTCTGGGGACCGCCCGGCTCCGGCAAGACCACGCTCGCGAGGATCATCGCCAACTACACCGAGCGGCACTTCGAGCCGTTTTCCGCCGTGACCGAGGGGGTGGCCCGCGTACGCGAAATCATCAAGGAAGCGGAGGAGCGGCTCAAGTACCAGGGACGGGGCACGATCCTCTTCTGCGACGAGATCCACCGCTTCAACAAGGGGCAGCAGGACGCGTTTCTGCCGTGGGTCGAGAACGGCGTCATCACGCTCATCGGGGCGACGACGGAGAATCCCAGCTTCGAATTGACGAGCGCGCTCCTGTCTCGCTGCCGCGTGTTCGTGCTCGAGCCGCTGACCGACGAGCACATTCGCACCTTGCTCCGGCGGGCGGTCGACGCCGAGCACAAAGGCGACGTGGAGCCGGCGGCGCTGGATCTGTTGACGACGCACGCGCAGGGCGACGCCCGTCGCGCGCTGAACACGCTCGAGGCGGTGTTCAAACACGTCGCGGCGCTGTCGCCCAAACCGTTGCAGATAACGCCCGAAATCGTACGGCAGGTCCTCGAGCGGCCGCTCCCCGCCTACGACAAGGCCGGCGAGCAGCACTTCAATCTCATCTCGGCGCTCCACAAAGCGGTGCGGGGTTCGGACGTGAACGGCGCACTCTATTGGCTCGCGCGGATGCTGGCCGGGGGCGAGGACCCGCTCTACCTCGCGCGGCGACTCGTGCGCATGTCGGTCGAGGACATCGGCCTGGCAGATCCGCGCGCGTTGACCGTCACGCTGGCGGCCAAAGACGCGTATCACTTCCTGGGCAGTCCGGAAGGCGAGCTGGCGCTCGCCGAAGCCACGATCTATCTGGCGACCGCTCCCAAATCGAATCGGGCGTTTGCGGCGTTCGGCGAAGCGCAGGCCGCCGCCCAGGTGCATCCCGCCGATCCAGTGCCGCTGCACATCCGCAATGCGCCGACCGGATTAATGAAACAGCTCGGCTACGGCGCCGGCTACCGGTACGCGTTCGATTCGGAGAATGCGTATCTGCCGCAGGAGTACCTGCCCCCGGCGCTGCGCGGTGCGAAGTGGTATGAGCCCACCGAGTTCGGGTACGAGAAGTCGATCAAGGAACGGATCGCGTGGTGGGAACGACTCAAGCACGAAGCGAATTCGTGATTGCTACGCCATGCAGCCAGCCTTCGAATTCAACGTCAGTCAGTGAGGACGGGACCCCGACTCTGGGAAGCAAGAGGGAATGCGTTCGGGCGGTCGCTAAACCGGTTTCGCAAGTGGTCGCCGAGTGCACACCCAGCTCGGTGAGCCACGGCAGGAAACATTCCGCATAGTCTCCGCTCGGATAGCAGAAATGCTCGGCCCTGGGTTGCCCGACCTCGGCTAAGAAGCGGCGATTCTCGGTGATCTCTCGGGCGAAGAGATCACGGTCGCGCGGCATGCGGTGGCGATGCGTATGAAGCTGGAGATCGACGCCCTCGCGGACAACCTGACTCAATTCCTCCGGTCTCATCAGGTGCAGAAG
>QHTW01000052.1 GCA_003220955.1 Gemmatimonadota bacterium
GAGCTCGAGGTCTACGGCAAGTATAAGGCCAAGATCTCGCTCCGCGCCCTCGAGCGCCGCTCGACCAAAGGCCGGCTCGTGCTGGTGACCGGGATCAACCCCACGCCGGCCGGCGAGGGCAAGTCCACGGTCACCGTCGGCGTCACGCAAGCGCTCCGGAAACTCGGCAAGAACGCGATTCTCGCGATCCGAGAGCCATCGCTCGGCCCGGTTTTCGGCGTGAAGGGCGGCGCGGCGGGCGGAGGGTACGCGCAGGTGGTGCCGATGGAAGACATCAACCTGCATTTCACCGGCGACTTCCACGCAGTCGCGACCGCGCACAACCTCCTCTCGGCGATGCTCGACGCGCAGCTGCATCACGGCAATGCGCTCGGACTCGACGTTCGCCGCATTATCTGGCCGCGCACGATCGACATGAACGACCGCGCGCTGCGGAGCATCATCGTGGGACTGGGCGGCGTGAATGGCGGGCCGACCCGGGAGGAGCGCTTTGTCATCATCCCCGGCTCCGAGGTCATGGCGATTCTGGCACTGGCCACCGGGGTCGCGGACCTCGAGACGCGGCTGGCGCGCATCATCGTCGGGCTGCGTGGGGACAAGACCCCTGTCCGCGCCAGCGATCTCAAGGCGCAGGGCGCCATGACGTTGCTGCTCAAAGACGCGATCAATCCGAATCTCGTGCAGACGCTCGAGGGCGGGCCGGCCCTGGTGCACTGTGGGCCGTTCGGAAACATCGCGCACGGCTGCAATTCGGTCGCGGCGACGAAGCTGGGACTCGCCCTGTGCGATATCGTGCTGACGGAGGCAGGGTTCGGCGCCGATCTTGGCGGCGAAAAATTCTTCGACATCAAGTGCCGGTTTGCGGGACTCAAGCCCGAGGCGGCGATCATCGTCGTTACGGTTCGGGCGCTGAAAATGCATGGCGGTGTGAAGAAAGACCGCCTGGCAACCGCTGATGCCGCCGCGGTGCAGCGCGGCGCTGAGAATCTCCGTCGTCATATTCGGATTGTGAAGACATTCGGTGTCCCGGCGCTGGTCGCGCTCAACCGGTTTACCACGGATACGGATGAAGAAGTGGAAGCCGTCCGGGCGGTCGGTGCCGCCGAGGCGGTGGAGGTCGTGCGGTGCGATGTCTGGGAGAAGGGCGGCGAAGGTGGCTTGGCCGTCGCCGAGTCGCTGCTGGGGCTGCTCAAGACCAGCACGGCGGGATTCAAGCCGCTGTACGACGAGCACCGCCCGATTCGCGAGAAAATCGAAACGATTGCGCGAGAGATTTACAGAGCGGCGGAAGTCGACTTCGCGCCCGCGGCCGAGCGTGCGCTCGAGCTCTTGCCCAAGCTCGGGCTCGGGGAGACACCTGTCTGCATGGCCAAAACGCAGTACTCCTTCACCGACGATGCGACCGAGCTCGGCGCGCCGAGCGGCTTCACACTCCATGTGCGCGACATTCTGCCGTCGGCCGGCGCCGGCTTCGTCGTGGCGCTCTCGGGGGACATCCTGACGATGCCGGGACTCGGCAAGAGTCCGGCCGCCGAGCGCATCCGGCTCCTTCCTGACGGGACGATCGAGGGACTGTTCTGATGCGTGTCATCGCGACCGATGCGGCGCCCAAGGCGATCGGGCCGTACAGCCAGGCGATTGCGACCGAGACGCTCGTGTTCACCGCGGGGCAGGTCGCGCTCGATCCCAAAAGCGGCGAGCTCGTTGGGCGCACGACGGCGGAGCAGACGGAGCAGGTGTTCGCCAACTTGAAGGCGGTACTGTCCGCCGCCGGAACGGCGCTCGCCCATGTCGTGAAAACGACCGTCTATCTGGCGGACATGGCGGATTTCGCGCAAATGAATGAGGTGTACGCCAAGCATTTCGGTGCGCACAAACCGGCGCGGTCTACGGTGCAGGCAGCGGGTTTGCCGAAGAACGCGCGCGTCGAGATCGAGGTGATCGCGGTCACGCGTTGACACGCGGCGCTCGGGAGCGGATTGGGTCTGGTGGCCTGACCAGTCTTCAAAACTGTTTGGGCCCCGCAAGGGGCTCGGTAGGTTCGATTCCTACACGCTCCCGCCACCTCGGCCTGCCGTTGCCTTCTCCCTGCTGTTGACCAATCGTATACAGGCTGACTCTCGGAGGGAGCATGGGTACCGCGCAATGGGCCCGCATCCGTCCATCGGAAGAAGGACACTTGCGGCGTGGCGCGTGGTATCGCGTCGTCAAATTGTCGGCAGCGGAAGTCGTGCTCGACGTCAACGGGAAGCCGACTCCCTACCCGCGCCAATCGCTTGAGATTCTGCCGGAACGACCGAAGCTGTGGGCCGTGGTGCCACGAGCCTCTCGCTCACCGCGTATGCCCATGACGTGGGGCGCGCGCTACGGTGTCTGCCCCAATTGCCGCGAGCGCGCCCGCCTCGAGGAGCACGCCACGAGCATGCGCTGTCCGAAATGCAATGGAGTCTTCGACATCGGCTGGGACAACTCCTGACTGTTGCGTTTACCGGCTCGTCGTATATTGTGCCCGCGCCCATTCTCGTCTCCCCCACAAGGAGCCGTGATGGCGCTGTTATTTGCCCGCGTGCAAGACGATGTCCCGCTCAAGCTTCGCAAAGGTGCCTGGTACCGCGTCCTCGAACTCAATGACCTCCAAGCAGTTATCGAAGTGAACCACCGCCGCTTTGGCGTGCTCCGGGCGTGGCTCGAGATCCAGCAACGACCGCCGCAGCGCTGGAGCGTCGTGGAAGGCGCGAAGGACAATCGGAAGGCGCCGCCGCACCTTCGGGGAACGTACGGCGTCTGTCCCAACTGTCGGGCTCGCGCGCCTCTCCCCAAGCGCGCCAAGGCACACGAGTGTGCGAAGTGTCGTGGGGAATTCGAGATCAACTGGGCGGAAGCCGGCGTCAAGATATAGGGTGACAACCATCACTTCCCATTCGGTCGCAGCGCATTACTCTTATCGCCCCTTCGTTGCCCGAGTGTGACTGATGGTGTGGGCTCGTCTTCAAGCTGATGTGAACTGCAACCTGCGGCGCGGCGCCTGGTACCGGCTCATCAAGGCCCAAGGGCTGTCGGCCGTAGTCGATGTGAAAGGGACGCCCGTCGCGGTCGTCCGTGCCTTCCTCCAGATGTCGAACACGCCGCCCCGCAAATGGACCGTCGTACCGCGGCCGCGAAATGTTCCGCGCTCGGTCGAGATGGGTGAGCGGTATCTGGTATGCCCATCGTGCCGGGATCGCGTGACGGTGCGTGGCAAGCCGAGCCGCATGATGTGTGGCCGTTGCGGCATCGAGTTCGCCGTCGATTGGGACGAGCACTATCTCGCGCAACAGCTTTAGCGTGTAGCTCCGTAGCCCCCTGACGCGGCAGACCAGATGGTATCTTGTCTGCCGCGTGCTTCATGCCCATGTCATCCTCAATCCCGCGGCGGGACGAGGCGCGGCACGCCGCGTCGAGTCGGTCGTGGCGCGCGCGTTCCGGGCGCAGGGATGGGCGGTCGATGTCGTGCGCACCGAGGGTCCCGGTCACGCGCAGCAGCTCGCGGCGCAGGCCGTGCAGCAGGGAGCCAGGCATGTCGTGGCGGTCGGCGGCGACGGTACCGTGCATGAAGTGGCGAACGGACTGCTCTGCAGCGACGCGGACGCCGCGCTGGGCGTGGTCCCGATCGGCTCGGGCAATGATTTCGCCAAGCTCGTCGGTGTGTACGGCCACGACCCGCT
>QHTW01000053.1:0-3647 GCA_003220955.1 Gemmatimonadota bacterium
GATCGGCCCGGCGACGTCCTCGGCGCTCGCCACGCGCCGCATCGGAATCGTCCGCTCAATCGCCGCTTTTCCCCCGCCCGCATAGGGCTTCGCCGACATTTCGGTGTCGACCCAGCCGGGCGCCACGCAATTGACCGTGACTTTGGGAGCGAGCTCCACGGCCAGTGACTTCGTGATCGAGATGACGGCACCCTTCGTGGCGGCATAGTCGGCGTGAAACGCCTCACCGCGCTGACCAGCGGTGGAGGCGACGAGGACGATGCTGCCGCCCTCACTCATGCTCGGAATCGCGGCGCGGCACACATAGATCACGGCGTCGAGGTTGGCGCGGCGAGTGGACTCCCATTGCTCGTCCGTCAGCTTGGCGACGGGCACATCGTCGGGCGGCCACACGCCGTGGTTGATCACGAGAATGTCCAGCTTCCCGCCCAGTGCCCGGAGCGCTTCCGCCACCGCCTTGTTAGCGCCGGTCGCCGTGCCGAGGTCGCCTCGCACCGCGGCGGTGATGTGGGGTGCGGGGGCCGGTTTGCGGGTGCGGTAGCCAACCGCGACTTTCGCACCGGCACGCGCCAGCAGCACCGCCGTCGCGCGCCCGATGCCTCTGCTGCCGCCCGTCACGAACGCGCGCTTGCCGGCGAGGTCGATCATCCCTTGAGCCGGTCCTCCACGAGATCGCATATCACATGCTCGATGGCGAGATGCAGCTCCTGGATACGCGCGGTGTCGGCCGCGGGAACGACCAGGCTCGCGTCGGCCAGCGCTTTGAGCTGTCCACCACCCTTGCCCAGGAACGCGACCACGGGCACGCCACGGGCCTTCGCGGACTGCGCCGCGCGGATCACGTTGGGACTCTCCCCGGACGTGGAATGCAGGATGAGGAGATCGCCCGGCTCGGCAAGGGCTTCGACCTGGCGCGCGAACACCTCGTCGAATCCCATGTCGTTGGCGCAGGCCGTGAGTAGCGAGGTATCGGTCGTCAGGGCGACCGCGCGCATCGCGGGCCGGGTGGTGTGATAGCGGACGACATACTCGGTGGCGAGATGCTGCGCATCGGCGGCGCTGCCACCATTGCCGGCGAAGAAGAGTGTGCCGCCACCACGCAACGTCGTCTCGTACCGCTCGGCAATGGCCGCAATTTCCTCCGCTTGCTCCGCACCGACGCGGCCAGCGAGCGTGGCCAGACCGGCGAGCGACTCCCGGATCTTGTCGACGCCTCCCTTCACCGCACGGCCTCGACGAACGCCTCCAGCCCCGCATCGTCTCTGGGCTCCTCCTCTAGAACCGTGCCGATCACGACGAAATCCGCACCCGCCTGCCGGGCGGCGCGCGCCTGCCCCGGCGTGCGAATCCCGCCCCCGACGAACAACGGCCGCTGGGGCACCGCCGCGCGGCACGCCCGAATCACCTCCACCGAGACGGGCCGCTCGGCACCACTGCCGGCATCGAGGTAGATCGCTTGCATGCCGATCAGGCTGGCCGCGGTCGCGTGCGCGGCGGCCAGCTCGGGCTTGTCAGCAGGGAGCGGGCGCGTCTGACTCACGGACTCCACGCTCGTCACCCGGCCACCGTCGATGAGGATGTAGGCGGTGGAGAGGGTGGGCACGGGATGTTGCCGGAGGAACGGCACAGCGCGGACGTGCTCCTCGATCAGATACTGTGGATTGCGCCCGGAGACGAGCGACAAAAAGAGCACCAGGTCCACCTGGTCGGTGAGCTGCATCGCGGAGCCAGGAAACAGCGCGACCGGAACGCCTGGCGCGCTGGCCCGCAGGGCGCGGGCCACCTCATGCGTTTGGGCCGCGCCGTCGAACGACGAGCCGATCAGGACGCCGCGCACACCCGCCGCTTTTGCCGCCCGGCCGATGCGCGCCGCCTCCGCGCCATTGGTCCGGACCGGATCCACGAGGACGAGCAAGCCCTGACCTTCAAGTCTCATGAATGCATCTCCTCCGCCTGCGCTTCGAAGGCGTACGTGGCAAATGCGTCCGCCGCGAGCAGATCGAGGGCGAGCTCACGCCCCCCTGCGGGGCGCGCGGCAACCCCGGCGAGCAGCTCGTCGCCGAGCCGCGCCAGATGGGCAGGGAGACCGAGCGCCGTCTCATGGACCGCAGCACGCAGCCGCTCCCGCAATGCCAGAGGCGGTGTTGGACGGCGCGAGTCGAGCCACGCCAGGATCGCGTCGCGAGTCACCGCGCAAACTCTCGCACGATTTCCGGCGTCCGCGCGCGTGCCTCACCGAGCTTGCCGGGATCGCCGACGCCCGCCGATGCGAAATGCGGACGCCCGCCGCCCTTACCCCCCGTCGTCGCGGCGATGGCATTCGCGATGTCCCCGGCTTTGACTCCTTTGGAGACCAGATCATCAGTGACGGCCACGTGGATGCCGGCCCGGTCGCCCGTTGTGAACAGCACGGAAATAGCGCCCTTATGCTTGGCACGGAAGCCGTCCATGAGCGCGGCGATTTGACCGCGGTCTTCGAGTCGGGATTCGCTGACATGCAGCTCGACGTCGCCAATCTTCTCGACCGCTCCCTGCTCCGCGCTCCCTGCTCCCCCTTTGAGCAGCTCTCCGATCCGTTTCTCGAGCCGCTTGTTCTCCTCAAGCATCGCTTCGATGCGGCGGGCAAGGTGCTCGGGCTGCGTCTTCAGCAACCCCGCCGCGGCAGCAAGCCGGTTCTGTAAGTCGCTCGCGTAGCGGTAGGCCCCCGGCCCGGTGAGTGCTTCGATTCGCCGCACGCCGGCCGCCGCACCGGTCTCATGCGTGAAGCGAAACACCGCGATCTGCCCCGTCGCGGCGACGTGCGTGCCGCCGCACAACTCGAGCGACACACCGGGCACGTCCACCACGCGTACGACGTCACCGTACTTCTCGCCGAACAGCGCCATCGCCCCCGCGGCGACGGCGTCCGGGTAGGCCATTTGCCGCGTCTCGATGGGCAGGTTTTCCCAGACGTGCGCATTGACCTCCGCCTCGATGGCCGCGAGCTGATCGCCTTTGATCGGGCCGTGATGACTGAAGTCGAAGCGCAGCCGCTCGGGGGCCACGACGGAGCCGGCCTGGCGCACGTGCATCCCGAGAATCTTGCGGAGCGCCGCATGCACCAGATGAGTCGCGGTGTGATTGCGCTCGATATTGCGGCGTCGGGCCTCGTTGACCTGCGCCAGCGCGGCTGTCGGCTCGAACGTTTCGCCGAAGGTGCCGACAACAGCGCTCTTGCCATCGACCTTCTCGACCCCCTCGACCGTCAGCTCCCAGCCGTCGCCCTTGACCACGCCGGTGTCGCTGACCTGCCCGCCTGACTCGGCGTAGAATGGATTCTCTTCAAGAATCAGCTCCAGTTGATCACCGGTCTGACGGAACGCGATCGGTTCGGTCTCCGCATGAGTCGACTCATAGCCAATCCACTTCTGCTTCCCCTTCTTTTTTAACTCCACCCATTCGCCGCCCCTTCGCCGCCCTTCGCCGCCCCCCGCCGCCGCTTTTCGCGCCGCCCGCGAGCGTCGCCGCTGCTGCCCCAACGCCTGGTCAAAGCCCTCGACGTCGACCGTGTGGCCGTGCTCGGCCGCGATCATCTGGGTGAGGTCGAGCGGAAAGCCGTACGTGTCGTACAGCTTGAACGCGTCATCGCCGGAAATAATCGGTTGATG
>QHTW01000053.1:3670-4253 GCA_003220955.1 Gemmatimonadota bacterium
CTCCGCGCGCGTCACGCGTTCGAGGTGCGGCTCCTTGGACACGAGTTCGGGATACACGTCTCCCATCGCCGCGGTGACGGCACGCGTGAGCGGCGCCAGCGTCGGCTCGCGCCGACCGAGCAGCCAGGCATGACGCACCGCGCGCCGCAGGATGCGTCGGAGCACGTATCCGCGACCCTCGTTCGACGGATAGACGCCGTCGGCGAGAAGGAAGGTGACGGCGCGTGCGTGGTCGGCGAGCACCCGGTAGGGCGCACCCGCCGGGCCGCGGTCGTACGGCCTCCCCACAACCTCGACTGCCTGCGCGATGATGGGCTGGAACAGGTCGGTGTCGAAGTTGGAGGGCACGTTCTGCATCACCGAGGCAATGCGCTCGAGGCCGGCACCCGTATCGACGGAGGGCTTCGGCAGATTCTTCCGCGATCCGTCCGCCTGCAGGTCGTACTGCATGAACACAAGATTCCAGATCTCGAGCTGCTTCCCTTCCTCGTTGAGCCGGACGAACTCCTCGGTGGTCAGCTCACTCCTGCCGCGTTCATGCTTGGTACGCAGATCGACGTTGAGCTCAGTGTTGGGGCCGGCG
>QHTW01000054.1:0-1038 GCA_003220955.1 Gemmatimonadota bacterium
CGTTGCGCCGCCCGCGGTGTGGGACGGGCGCGAGGTACGGCGCATCCGTCTCGACCAACAGTCGGTCGCTCGGACAGTCCGACAGTCGGTCGGTCAGACCCCAATGCTTGAAGGTGATCATGCCACTGAACGAGAAATATGCGTCAATCGCCATGCCGGCATCCCACACCGCGTCGCCGGATGAAAAGCTGTGGAGCACCACCACCGGTGAGCCGGGCCGCAGGGACTTCAGCATCGCGGCCATGTCTGCATCGGCGTCCCGGGCATGCACGACGACGGGCCGGTGGAGGTCCGCTGCGAGCTCGAGCTGCGCCTCGAAGGCGTTGCGCTGCGCGTCGCGCGGCGAATGCATGTAGTGGTAATCGAGCCCCGTTTCCCCCACCGCCACCATCTCCGGCGCCGCGAGCAGCGCGCGCACGCGGTCACGCGCCCCATCCGACCACTCGCGGGCCGCATGCGGATGAACGCCGGCGCTCGCCGAGAGTCCGCTGGTCCCGCGGGTGAGCGCCGCGGCGCGCTCGCTCCCCGCCAGCGATTCGCCGATCACCACGACGTGGGACACGCCCGCGTCGAACGCGGCGTCACCGAGGTGACAGTGGGTGTCGACTAGCGTGCGGGCTGCGGCGCGCGCGGCGACGGTGCAGACGGTGGTGTCGCCGACGGGGCGGAGATCGCCGGCGTCGCCGGCGCTCTGGCGCCGAGCGTCCGGGCGCCGCGCGCGTCCTCACCAGGCCAGCGTTTCTCGATCCAGAGCAGCACCGGCGCCGCGATATAGATCGACGAGAACGTGCCGGTGAAAATACCGAACGACATGACCCAGGCGAACGGCCGGATCACCTCGCCCGCGAGCAGCAGCAGCGCGAGGGTCGTCGCGATCGTGGTGCCGTGCGTGAGCACCGAGCGCGGCAACGTCTCGTTGATGGAGAGGTTGAGGATCTCGTACAGATTCTGGCGCCGGAATTTGCGAAGGTTCTCGCGCACGCGGTCGAAGATGATGATCGTGTCGTTCAGCGAGTAGCCGACCACGGTGAGCACCGC
>QHTW01000054.1:1089-6100 GCA_003220955.1 Gemmatimonadota bacterium
GTCGCAACGACGTCGTGCGCGGTTGCGACAACCGCGGCGAGCCCGAACCGCCACTCGAACCGGACGGCGAGATAGATCAGCGTGACGATGAAGCTCAGCAGGATGGCCATCAGCGCCTTGCCCTGGAGCTCACGCCCCACTTTGGGACCGACCGCTTCCGTGATGCCCACCGTGTACTGCCCAGCCCCAACGCTCTGATCCAGCGCCTGACGGATGGCCGTGACGACCGCCTCCGTGCTCGTCTGCTCGGTCGTGCCTGCGGAATGCGCGAGCCGTGCCCGAACCACGAACGACGTGTCCGATCCAAACGTCTGAATCTCGGCGCCATTCAAGCCGGCATTGTCCAGCGCCGTCCGAATGTCGCTCATCGGGACCTTCTTGTGGGCTTCGAACTGCATCAGGGTGCCGCCGGTGAACTCGATGCTGTAGTTGAGCCCACGGGTCGCAAGGAAAATGGCACCGACCAGCATGATGGCACCGGTGAGCGAAAAGGCCCAGCGGCGCCATTTGATGAAATCGTAGCTCGCGTTCGCGAAGAGTCTGATCATCAGATACTCAGGGTGACCATGTCGGGCCGCCGGTTCAGCCACATGAGGAACAGCGTCTTCACGACGAAGATCGCGGAGACCATCGAGGCGGCGATACCGATGATCAGGGTGATGGCGAAGCCTTGCACCGGGCCGGTGCCGACCGCGTACAGAATCAGCGCGGTCAAGACGGTACTCACGTTGGAGTCGACGATCGCATTCATGGCGTGTAAGAAGCCGTCATCGACGGCGAGCCGCAGCGATTTGCCGTGCACCAGCTCCTCGCGGATCCGCTCGAAGATCAGCACGTTCGCGTCCACCGCGATGCCGATCGACAGCACGAACCCCGCCATCCCCGGCAGGGTCAGCGTGAATCCCAGCGTGAACAGGCAGTAGAGCGTGAGCGCGGCGACCGCCAGGGCGCCCGACAGTTTGTAGTACCCGACCATGATGACGATGACGAGCAGCACGCCCACCACGCCGGCGGTGACGCCGTCTTTGATCGAATCGGCGCCCAGTGAGGGGCCGATCGTGCGCTCTTCGACGATCGACAACGGCGCGGGCAGCGCACCCGCCCGCAGCACCAGTGCCAGGTCGCTCGCTTCTTGCAGCGACTTGTTGCCCAGCTCGATCTGGCCGTTCGCGCCGATCTGGCCGCGAATCACGGGCGGCTGGCCCTGCACGCGCCCGTCCAGGATGATCGCCATGTAATCGTTGATGTGCCGCGCGGTTTCGTCGGAGAACTTGCGCGCGCCGCGGTGGCTCAGCTGGAAGGGCACAATCGACTGATTGGTCACCGGATCGCGCCGGGCGACCGCCTTGACCAGCTCTTCCCCGGTAATGATCGGTTTTGATTCCACCGCATAGAGGGCGCGATAGGCGCGGGCGCCGCGCGACTCGGCCTGCGCGCCCCAGCGCAGCTCGATGCCCCGCGGCATCGCGGCCTTGACGTCGGGCCGCTGGACCAGACTGTCGACCAGTGGCCACTGCTCCTCGGGGACGAGGTACTCGCCGGGCAGCTGGCCCTGGAACAACAGCGAGGAGAGAACGCCGGGCGTGTTCGCATCGGCCGCGGAGTCGCGCGCCGCCTTCGTCGTATCGCCACCGAAGAGCTGCGCCACCGCGGAGGGCGCCGCGGCCCCACGCGCTTTGACGCCGGCGCGGCGCAACGCGGCGTCCATTTGCGGCAGTGCGTCCTTGAAGAGGTTCTTCATGTCGGTGATACGGAACTCGAGGAAGGCGGTCCGCTGAATCACGCTCTTGGCGCGCGCGGGATCCTTCTCACCCGCGAGCTCCACGATCAGCCGGCAGCGACCCTGGATCTGCACGACGGGCTCGGTGGTGCCGAACTCGTCGATGCGCGTACGGACGACCCGCTCGGCGCGCTGGATCGCGTCGGCGCAATCCGGGATCGGACCCTTGGACTGGTCCACCTCGAGCGCGAGGTGAATGCCGCCCTGGAGATCGAGGCCAAGATTGATCGGCAGGCGCCGGATCGTCGTGTCCTTCATTCGGCCGGTCGTCTGGTCGACGACGCGCTGCCGCGTGTTCCGGGGCACGAGCGAAGCGACGCTGCCTGCGATCAGCACGCCGATCGTGATGAGGCGGTTGCGAATGCGCTTGTCCATCTCGTCTCTCTATCGGTTGAGGGTCGCCCGGGCCGCCTGGCGGTCTCGTTCGAGCTGCGCCACTAGCGCGTCGCGGGACGGAAACGCCTGCACGGCACGCAGGCGACGGACCCATTCCACGTTTACCGGCTCGCCATATACCTCACCGTCGAAATCGAACAGATGGATCTCGAGCGTGCGAGTTTGCTCACCAAACGTCGGGCGGGGACCCTGATTCATCATGCCGCCGTACTGCTCCCCGCTCCCTGCTCCCAGCGTGACGCGTACGGCATACACCCCGTCGGGCGGGAGCAATTTTCTCGCGTCGGGCGGCTCGAGGTTGATCGTCGGGATCCCGATCGTCCGGCCTCGTCCCGCCCCCCGCCCCACGTGTCCCTGGATGCTATACGGCCGGCCCAGCCAGCGGGCCGCGGAATCCAGGTCCCCGTGCGCGATCGCCGTCCGAATCACGGTCGACGAAATCGGCTGGCCATTGTCGCGTACCGCATCCACGACCGCGACCGCAAAGTCCTGGGTTCGCGCCAGGCGCTGCACCAGCTCCACGTCCCCGGCCCGCCCCCGTCCAAACCCGTGATCATACCCCATCACGAGCTCGCGCATCGCGTACTCGTCACACAGCCGCCGAACGAATGCCTCCGCGTCGAGCTGCGCGACCACCGGCGTGAACGGCATCAGCACGAACCGCTCGATGCCCTGCGCCGACACGAGATCTTCCTTCTCTGCCGGCAACGTCAACAGCTTCGGAGCCGCCGCCGGATTCACGACCTCGAGCGGATGCGGATCGAACGTGACGAGCACGCTCGTCAGCCTTCCCGCTCGGGCCCGCCGCATCACCTCCGCGAGCACCGCCTGGTGACCGCGGTGCATGCCATCGAACGTGCCCAGCGTGAGGACGGCGCCGCTCATGAGTCAGCGGCCACCACCACGCGCGGCTTCAGAAGCTCGCCCACCTGCTCCGCGACCGCCAGCAACTCATCACCCGAAAACACGGCTATCGGAGATCCCCCACCGGCGAGCGCGTCAACCTGTACCGGCCGGCCGTGGACCACCGCGTCCCGTTCCTTCGTATCTACCTGATGGCGCGGCAGGTTCGCGACGAGAACCGCCGCATCCTGCAACTCCGCCGCGGTGACGGCCTCAGGCGCGATCGCGTCCGCCACCCGGAAGGGCCCGACCGCCGTCCGGTGCAGGGCCGCGAGGTGAGCGCCGCATCCCAGCTTCGCCCCGATGTCCCGCGCCAGCGAGCGCAGATACGTGCCCGCGCTCACCGTCGCCCGAAATTGCAGATCGGGCACCGCCGCTTCGACGATCTCCAGCTCGCTGATCTCTACGGCCCGCGGCTCGGGCGCGACTGTCTCGCCGCGGCGCGCGCGCCGGTAGGCGCGCTCGCCCCCGATCTTTACGGCCGAATACGCGGGCGGCCGCTGCTCGTAGCCGCCGCGGAAACTCGCCATCACGTCGGCCAACTGCGCCGGCGTGATGCCCGTCCAGGGCGCCGTCGCCACGACCGCGCCGGTCAGGTCATCCGTGTCCGTCGAGACGCCGAGCCGGATGACGCCTTCGTACGCCTTGGGCCAATCCGCGGCGAACGCCGCCAGCCGCGTCGCCCGCCCGACCACCAGCACGAGCAGCCCTTTGGCGAACGGGTCGAGCGTGCCCAGATGGCCCACGCGCTGCTCGCCGAGCGCGCGACGCACGATGTCGACGACGTCATGCGACGTGGGACCGGCTGGCTTCGCGACCAGGACCAGTCCGCCGTTTTTCAGTCGTCCGACTCCTTCAGCTCCTTCAAGACGCGGTCGATGTGCTGCGCGTGCTCGAGTCCGCGATCCAGATGAAAATGCAGCTCCGGACTCGTGCGCAGATGCAGCTCTTTCGAGAGCTGCGCCCGCAAAAAGCGCGCGGCACTCGCGAGTCCCTCCAACGACTTCGCCTTTTCCTCTTCGGAGCCCATGACGCTGACGCGCACATTCGCGTGCGACAGATCGGCCGAGACGTCGACGCCGATCACCGTCACGAAGCCGATCCGGGGATCGCGGACGTCGCCCGTGAGAAATGCGCCGACCGCCTGACGAATCAGCTCGCTCACGCGTTCGGGACGATGCTTGTGCCGTTTCATCTCAGAGATAGCTCGTACTCGTGTCCACGATGCGTGTGCCATCGGCGCCCGCCACGAGCTGGTCGGCCTCGCGTAACACATTCTCGGCGTGCCGCCGGTCGGTGCTCACCACGGCCGCCGTCAGTTCGGCGCGCTGCCACAGATCGTGGTGGGCCGTCTCCGCGACCGAGACGTTGAACCGGTTGTGCATGCGATCCTTGAGACTTTTCACGATCGTGCGCTTGTCTTTCAGCGATTGACACGCCGGCAAATGCAGCTCCCACACCATCACGCCGACAATCACGTCTCAGTGGCGCTGAGCGAGCGCGCGACCTCCTCGATGATACGACTCGATCAGATCGCCGACCTTTACGTCGTTGAAATTCTCGATCCCGATGCCGCACTCGAACCCCTCGCGGACTTCCCGCACGTCGTCCTTGAAGCGCTTCAGCGAGGCCAGCGTGCCGTCGTACACCTCGACGCCATTGCGGATCACGCGCACCCGCCCCGTTCGCGGAATCACGCCGCTCCGCACGAAGCAGCCGGCGATCGTGCCGATCTTGGCAATCTTGAAAATCTGCCGCACTTCCGCCTCGCCCAGCACGATTTCCTTCTTTTCGGGAGCGAGCAGGCCTTCCATCGCCAGCTTCACCTCTTCCACCGCTTCGTAAATGATGCGGTAGGTGCGGATCTCCACGCGTTCGCGATCCGCCGCGGCGCGCGCATTGGAATCGGGGCGCACATGAAAGCCCACGATG